>NZ_DBHIUF010000020.1:0-30462 GCF_057272915.1 Gemella sp. | reverse complement strand
ATCATGAGCTTAAAGCTCATGACCCTTCTCATCAGTCCTAAATTTTGGAGACCCTCAAAAAATTATCTTTTTAATATCTATTTAAAAAAAAAAGGAATCATGAGCTTAAAGCTCATGACCCTTCTCATCAGTCCTAAATTTTGGAGACCCTCTTAAAATTATTTTTTCATTTGTTTTTGAGCTTGTTTTTGCGCTTTTTGCATGTTGCTCATAACTTGATTGATTTTTTTACGAGATGGTTTTTGTCCCATTTGACTCATCATACTCATAACCATATCTTCGTTAATTTGAGGATTTTTTTCCATGTAGTTCATGAAATTACGTCTTGCTAGGTAGAAACCTCCCACAACACCGACAAGTAAACAAATTGCTCCAACTAAAATTGTAACTGCAGTTGCACTCATTGTTAATTTCCTTTCTTCTTAGGAGTTATATCTTCTCCGTTTTCATTAATTACTTTTGTATTATCTAATATGTTTCTCATATTAGCTTTAAAATTTTGTAAATATAATTGTCTATATTTAGCTAATTCTTCTGATTCTTCAGCCGTTAATTCACGCTCTTTTTTTGTAGCGTTAAGTGAATTAATTCTAGCAATAACTTCTGTCATTTCCATATTATTATACACTCATTAACTCATCTTGTTTTTCTTTAGTAACTTTATCGATTTCAGCAACGAATTTATCAGTTACTTTTTGAATATCATCAGAATATCCTTTTAAATCATCCTCAGTAATTTGAGAAGCTTTTTCTAATTTTTTCATTGCATCCATTGCATCACGACGAACATTACGTACAGCAACTTTGGCACCTTCAGATTCTTTACCTACTAATTTAGCAAGTTCTTTACGACGTTCCTCAGTTAAAGCTGGGAATACGATACGAATAACTGATCCATCATTTGAAGGATTTAATCCTAAGTCAGATGCTTGAATAGCTTTTTCAATATCTCCTAATAAAGTTTTTTCATATGGAGAAATAACAAGCATTTTTGGTTCTGGTACAGATACCCCTGCTACTTGGTTAATTGGAGTTGCAACTCCGTAGTAATCCACTGTTAATCTATCTAAAACAGCTGCACTTGCTTTACCAGCTCTAATTGACGCTAATTCACGACGTAAGCTAGCTATAGCTTTTTCCATTTTTTCGTTTAAATTATTCATTATTTGTTCAGGCATAATTGTAAACTCCTAATATATATTTTATTCAATAGTTGTTCCTAGATTAGAATCAGAAACAACTTTAACAATATTTTCTGCATCATCTATTGAAAAGACAATAATTGGCAGGTGATTATCCATACAGAATGTAATTGCTGTAGAATCCATTATTGTTAACCCTTTGTTCATAATATCCATGTATGATAACTTATCATATTTAGTTGCTGTGCTGTCAAGTTTTGGATCAGCAGAGTAAACACCATCAACTCCATTTTTACCCATTAAAATAGCTTCAGCACCGATTTCTTTAGCACGTAATGCTGCTGTTGTATCTGTTGAGAAATATGGATTTCCAATTCCAGCTGCAAATATAGCAACACGACCTTTTTCTAAGTGTCTAATTGCACGTCTTCTAATATACGGTTCAGCCATTGCTTTCATTTCAACTGAGGTTAAAACACGTGTATCTACACCTTTTTGTTCTAATGAATCTTGTAATGCTAATGAGTTCATAACTGTAGCTAACATCCCCATTGAGTCAGCTGTTGCGCGTTCCATCCCTAGCTCTTCACCAGTTTTTCCACGCCAGATGTTTCCTCCACCAACAACGATAGCAACTTCTACCCCTTGTTTTACTACCTCTACAATTTGAGAAGTTATTTTTGTAACAACTTCAGAATCAATTCCGAATCCTTTTCCACCTGCTAGTGCTTCACCACTTAGCTTATATAAAACTCTTTTATATTTAGTAGCCATTTCTATCCTCCTAATAAATTACAGACATTATTGTTTCTACTATATCAATTTTTTAAAAAAGCACACACAAGAAGTGTGTGCTTAACCTCTTTTAATAGTATATATTAAATAGAGAATTATTATTTGCTAGCGTTAACTTGGCTCATTACTTCTTCAGCAAAGTTATCTTCTTTTTTCTCGATACCTTCACCAACTTCGTAACGTACGAATTTAGCAAGTTTTCCACCTTTTGATGCTACGAATTTTTCAACAGTGAAACTATCGTCTTTAACGAATTTTTGTTTAACAACTGTGATTTCTTCTAGGAATTTGTTAATTCTACCAACGATCATTTTTTCAACGATGTTAGCAGGTTTTCCTTCGTTTAATGCTTGCTCAGTTAATACTTTTTTCTCGTGCTCAAGTACATCAGCTGGTACTTCGCTTTCATCTAAGTATTTAGGAGCTAAAGCAGCGATGTGCATTGCAACATCTTTAGCTGCTTCTTCATCAGTGCTTCCTTCAACAAGAGTAAGAACACCAATTCTTCCTCCCATGTGAGAGTATGCACCGAATGCATCAGCGTCAGATTTAGTTACAACTTCAAATCTTCTTAATGAAAGTTTTTCACCAATTGTAGCGATACCTTCGTTAATTACTGCTTCAACAGTTCCACCTTGAGCTTCTACTTGAAGAGCTTCTTCTAAAGTTGCTGGTTCAGCTGCTAAGATAGCTTCTGCAACATTTTTTACTAAAGCAACGAATTTTTCGTTTTTAGCAACGAAGTCAGTTTCTGAGTTGATTTCTAAGATAACAGCTTTGTTACCTTTAACCTCGATGTAAGAAAGACCTTCTGCAGCGATTCTGTCAGCTTTTTTAGCTGCTTTAGCGATACCATTTTCTCTTAGGTAATCGATTGCCGCATCGATATTTCCATCTGTTTGAGTTAGTGCTTTTTTACAGTCCATCATACCAGCACCAGTACGTTCTCTTAATTCTTTTACCAAACTAGCTGTAATTTGTGCCATTTTGATTTGCCTCCGTTATTTTATTATTAATTTTTTTAATTTATTTTTTAATCTAAAATTATTCTTCAGTTGCTTCTACTTCTTCAGAAACTTCTTCAGTTTCTTCGATATTACCTTCGTTGTAAGCTACAAAAGCGTCTGCCATTTTAGCTGTTAATAATTTAACCGCACGGATAGCATCGTCGTTTGCAGGGATTACGTAATCAACATCATCTGGATCACAGTTTGTATCTACGATACCTACTACAGGGATTCCTAATTTTTTAGCTTCAGCAATTGCGTTGTGCTCTTTCTTAGGATCTACTACGAAGATTGCATCTGGCATACCTTTCATTTCACGAATTCCACCTAAGAATTTAACTAATTTGTCATATTCTTTTCTTAATTCGATAACTTCTTTTTTAGGTAGTACTTCGAATACTCCATCAGCTTCCATTTTTTCAATTTCAGCGATTCTGTCAATACGTCCTTTAATTGTTTTGTAGTTAGTTAAAGTTCCACCTAACCAACGGTGATTGATGTAGTATTGACCACTTCTTTCAGCTTCTTCTTTAATAGCATCTTGTGCTTGTTTTTTAGTACCTACGAATAACATTTTTCCGCCTTGATCAGCAACTGATTTTACGAATTCGTATGCTTCATCAACTTTCTTAACTGTTTTTTGTAAGTCGATAATGTAGATACCGTTTCTTTCTGTGAAGATGTATTTATCCATTTTAGGGTTCCATCTTCTTGTTTGGTGACCGAAGTGTACACCAGCTTCTAATAATTGTTTCATTGAAATAACTGCCATAGTTATTTTCCTCCTTGGTTTTTTCCTCCGACATTCTCTAAGCTTACTGCAAACATAAATGCACCGAGCAGCTACTCAAATGTCGTGTGTTATATTTTTGTTGAATTTCACTCAACTTTATTAATTATATAGCATTACCAACTAAAAATCAAGTATTTTAATAAAAATCCTACTAACAATTATCTTCTATTTATACTAAATAATTTTTAAGTACTTCTTATTAATCATTCTTCTATTTATATATCTACATATTATGAAATTATTTCTTTTTTTTCACATTAATCAAAATTATTTCGGTTAAGAACTTGATTTTTTTATAAAGTAGTATTATAATTTATTAGAACGTAATTATTACGAATAACGGAGGAATATTACAAATGAATAAATTTTTAAAATTAATTTCAGTTGTTGCTGCATTCGCCCTTCTTTTAGTCGGATGTTCAAGCAAAACTAATTCTGGAGCTTCTAACTCTGGAAATAAAACGAAGATTGTTACTTCAGTAAACTTTTATGCAGAAGTAGCTAAGAGTATCGCAGGAGATAAAGCAGAAGTTTCTTCTATTATAACTTCTACATCTGTAGATCCACATGATTTCGAACCAACTGCTCAAGATGCCAAAACTGTCGCTGATGCTAATATCGCTATTTTAAATGGTGGTGGCTATGATTCATGGTTTGAAAAACTTACCGCTAACAGTAAAGACATCAAAAAAATTGATGGTGCTAAACTACTAGGACTTAAAGATGGAGAAAATGAACATATCTGGTACAATCCTGAGGTAATGAGCAAAGTAGCAGACGAACTTACTAAAGTTTTATCAGAAAAAGATTCATCTAATAAGGCACTATACGAAAAAAATAGAGATAATTACAAAAAAGAACTTTCTAAAATTACCGATAAAATTAATGCATTAAAAGAAAAAGCAAATGGGAAATCAGTATTAACAACAGAGCCTGTTTTCGAATATGCTGTAGACGCTTTAGGATTTAAAACAACTGACCAAGTTAAAAAATTAGCACAGGCTACTGAGGAAGGTAACGACCCTGCTCCACAAGATTTAAAAACAATCCAAGAGCAAATAAAATCTAAACAAATATCATTAATCGTTAATAATGTTCAAACTACTAATAAAACTATAGAAGGATTAATTCATCTTGCTGAACAAAATAAAGTACCTGTACTTAATGTAACAGAAACACAACCAGATGGAAAAACTTATATAGAATGGATGTTAGACCAATACAATAAACTAGAAGAAATTCTTAACGGTGGTTCTGGTGAAAAAGCTTATCACGTAGAAGGAGCTTCTGAAGGTCACTCTCACGACCACGGTCACGAAGGTCATTCTCATGAAGGCCACTCACATGATGATCATGATCACGATCACGAAAAAGAACATAAACATTAATACGAAGATTAAAAATTAGTCTTCACATATTATAAATATGTAGTATAATATAAAGAAGAGATTCTAAATCGTATCTCTTCTTTTTTATATTAAAAATAAAAATTTTAAATTTACTTAGGAGATTTTATGGCTGAACTTAAAATAAAAAATCTCACTTATTCAATAGGAGATAAAACAATATTAGATAACATTACGTTTTCTGTTACTTCAGGAGATGTTGTTGCTGTTGTTGGAAAAAATGGTGTTGGTAAAACAACATTATTAAACAATATATTAGAAAAATTAAATAAAACTAGCCAGATTACACTTGTTGGAGAAAATCCAACTCTTGGATATGTACCTCAGTTCAGACAGATAGATGAAGAACTTCCCTTATCTGCCGCTGACTTTGTATCACTCCCTATTCAAAAAGGATTTTTACCATGGCTAAGCAAAAAAGAAAAAGCAAGTATTAAAGAAGCACTAGAATTAACAAATTCAATAAAACTTCAAAATAAATCTATAGGTACTCTCTCAGGTGGTGAAAAACAACGTGTATTTTTAGCACAAGCATTAGTAAATAAACCAAATCTACTACTTCTTGATGAGTTTACATCAAATTTAGATAAGACTAGTGAAATTGAATGTATGACTCTGGTTAAAGAAATTACAAAGAAAGAAAATATCATTACTCTTTGTATAACACATGAACTATCACTTATCGATGAAAAATACGTTGATAAAATACTCTATCTCGAGGAAGGTTGCTTCAAATTTATTAGTATAGAAGATTACAATATAGAAAAAAATAATCTAAAGCTATGCAAACATTATGTAGGAGATAACAATTATGCTTAATTATGATTTTATGCAGAATGCCTTTATAGCTGGAACTATTGTAGCTGTAATGGCAGGCTATATCGGTGTGTTTGTAATGGCTAGAAACATGTCATTTATCTCACACACACTTTCACATGTTGGGTTCGCTGGTGCAGCCTTCGCTGTTTTCTTAGGTATTAACCCAATTTACGGGCTATTAATATTCACTATTACTATGTCTTATCTAGTAGGTCATCTAAGTGTGAAAGCATTTAGACGTGAAGCTACAGTAAGCGTAATGTTAGGAATATTCTTAGGTTTAGGATTATTATTCCTATCACTAACACCTAAAAGTACAAGTTATGTTAACAACATTCTGTTCGGTAGTGTTGTTTCAATTACTAGAGATGATGTAAAATTGATATTTACACTAGCACTTGCTGTAATACTATTACTTTCTATCTTTTATAGAAAAATCAAATTTGATTCTTTCGATGCAATTGGCGCACGCGCCTTAGGATTAAATGGGAAATTTATTTCAATATTTTTCTTAGTTTTACTCTCAGTTGCAACTAGTATTACAGTACCTGTAGTAGGAGCATTATTAATGTTCGTCCTACTGACAGTTCCAGCTAGTGCAGCAAGATATCTTACTAATAAAGTAGGTCTAATGATTGCTATATCGATATTATTCGCTCTAATTGGTACATGGGCAGGGATTACTCTTTCATATTACACTTCCCTACCTACTACTTTCTTTATAGCAACTATAGAAGCATTATTTTACTTTTCTAGTTTAGGTTACTATAATCTAAAGAGAAAATAATAAAATATAAAATCAACTACTGTTACTATAACATTTTATAGTAACAGTAGTTCTTAATTATCCCTCTAAAAATGTTTTATAACCAAAAAAACACCCTAGTTTTATTTCTAAAACTAGGGCTTCTTTATTATCTAGGTTTTACTGAATTTCTTATTCTTTCGTATGCGCCTGGTTCAACTTTGTCTAGAGAATTTCTAATAATTTCTAGAGTTTTATTATAACGATATTCTCTATAATATTGCTCGGCAACTGTTAATTGTTGATGGAATTCAACATTATCTTTTCTGTATCTATTCGCATAACGAATAAGTTTTTCTATTAATTCAATATCTGTAAGAATGTTATTTACTTCAGAAGAATAAATATCTAATGATTCCTCTGCTTCAGCAACTGCACGTTTTAGTAAATCGATATTGATAGGTTCTTTTTTAAGTTCCTCAATTGCATATCTATAACTATCAGTTACATCTTTATATAAAACAATAAATCTATCACTGAATCCTGGAACACGTGAATTATCTAATTTACGTTTAATAACTTCTTTTTCTTGATTAATAAAGATAAGTTTTTCACGAGCGTGACCTTCTTCTTCACGAAGACTTGTTAAGTATCTAGAATAATTTGTTTGGTCTTCTTCAATTTTTTCTAATCCTTGACCTAATAATTCTACTTTTTCTTTTAAGTCTTTATAGTTAAGTTTTGGTTGATTATTAATATACACATCAATATCATGTTTAACATCAAGTAAATCACTTAACTCATCATAGTAGTTAGCAACCATTTCTTCATCTTTTTGATAAATTTGGTATCTATTTTTGATTTCTTGAATATTATTGTATAGAGCTTCGTTTAATTTATCTTGTAATTCAAGTTTATTAGTGATTTCTCTATAGTTTTCCTCAATGTATTTTTTATAATCAAGTTCTTTTTTAAGATCATTAGAAACTTCATCGATAACATCATAAATACCATCAAGGATGTTTTCAATTAGATCAATATCTCCAGATTTAACTTTTTCACGAGCATCGCTTAATTGCCAAACAATACTTTCAATTTTACTTGAAATTTCTAAATGCGTAAGTTTAAATCCTTTCTTCTCCATTTCCTCAACTTTAAGTCTTAATGACTGAATTTGAGCTGGACAAGTCTTTTCAATTTCTTTTAACAAGTCTGGTAGTACTTCCATTCTTTCCTTAAGATTATCAATTAACCCCTTAACAGTATTAATTTTATCTTGTGCTTCGATATACTTACCAGTAGATGTTAGAAGTTTGAAATCATCAAGTTGTGGAGCTATTTCTTTGATATTTTGTTCAAATTGTTCTGCTGCCGCTCCATATTGATGACGCTTAGCTAATAGTTCTCTATTAAGCTCTTTGTACTCAACTACGATTTCTTCATATAGTTCTCTATTTCTAGGTTCAACTTCTGTTAATTCTTTAATTTCTCTTCTTATTCCAGCGATTCTGTCTTTAATATTTGCTATTAATTCACCACTGTTCATAATTACTTCATCAGCACGTTTGAAATTAAATTTATCAATATAAGTTTCTGCACTATAAAGGTCTCTGTCAAGTTCTTCAATATCGATACTCTGAATTTCGTACCATTCGCTTTCCCATTGAGCATAAAGTTTTTCAGCTTTACCAGCAATTTCCAGCGCTTTTACTTTTTTCAAATCATCAGATAGTGTTTCTCTCTCTAGCTCATCTTTCATAACTAAAAGAGGGTATAAATCTTGTTTTTTCCTATTTCTGAAGACGAATAGTGCCACTACTCCTCCAAGAACAAGGATACACACAAATAAAAATATATATGTCATATATCTTCCCCCTGAAATTTTATATTTAATTTTTTACGTTTATTAATACAATAACCTAACAAAATTATACCATTTTTATCTCAAAAAACAAAGTGTTTCAATCATTTTTTTAAATTTTTTTCAATTTTTTTAACAAACAAATAACTAAATATTTTTTATTAATTATAAGTTTTACAAGTCAATGTACAAATAATTATAAATAATAAAAGGAGGCACCTAAAGGTTCTAAATTTTAAATAAGTGTATATTATAACTTATAGGCTCAGTGACTCGACAAAATCTTATAAAATATATTCTTTTTATATCTATAACTCTTATCACTTTATTTTTTATTACTATTATGCGAAAATATAATAAAGTCTTTTAAAAGAGGTATTTTAATGAATATAGTAGAAAATAAAGAATTATTTATAAGTCAAGCCACTGCTTTGGTATTAGGAGAAGATAATTTAGTTACTAATTTATCAAACCTTTCAGCTTTATACAAAGAGTACTTGCCAAATACAAACTGGGTTGGCTTCTATTTATTAGACGAAAAAAACAACAACTTAGTTTTAGGTCCATTCCAAGGAAAAGTAGCTTGCACTCGTATACCATTTAACAAAGGTGTATGTGGTCACTGCTATACAACTCGTGAAACTATTTATGTCGAGGATGTACATAAGTTCCCAGGGCATATTGCATGCGATAGTGCCACAAATAGTGAGCTAGTAATTCCGATTATCCAAAATGATAAAGTTGTAGCCTTACTAGATATAGATTCTATTGAGTTCAATAGATTCTCTCAAGAAGAAGTTGCAGCATTTAGCAATGTTACAAAACAAGTTTTTGAGAAAGTAATTTTTTAATCACAATACTAAAAGGAGATATACCAAAACAGTATATCTCCTTCTTTTTATTAATCTATAATACCTTTGAATCTTAGGTAGTTTTCGTAATCCATCTCTTTGTTGATTGCACCTTCTGGTGTTAATTCAACTACTCTATTAGCTATTGTTTGAATAAACTCATAGTCATGAGAGGTGAAGAATACAGAACCTTTGAAAGCAATAATACCTTCATTGACCGCTGTAATAGATTCCAAGTCAAGGTGGTTTGTAGGCTCATCTAAAAGAATAACGTTAGCTTTAGATAACATCATCTTAGATAACATACAACGCATTTTTTCTCCCCCTGATAATACGTGGGCACGTTTAAGTGCTTCTTCACCAGAGAATAACATTCTTCCTAAGAATGAACGTAAGTATGCTTCACTTTCCTCTTCAGGAGAAGCATATTGGCGAAGCCATTCTACTAATGAAAGTTTTAATCCTTCAAAGTATTCAGAGTTATCTTTTGGCATATAACTTCTAGAAGTTGTAATACCCCATTTAACTGTTCCACTATCTGGTTCCATTTCGCCAGCAAGAATTTTTAGTAATGTAGTTTTAGATACTTCATCCCCTAGTAAAATAACTTTATCATTAGGATTTACTGTGAAGCTTACATTACTTAATACTTCTTTACCTTCTACAGTTTTGCTTACACCTTCAACGATAAGTAAGTCATTTCCAATTTCACGATCTGGTGTGAAGCGAACGTATGGATAACGACGGCTACTTGGTTTAATATCGTCAAGAGTAATTTTATCAAGCATTTTCTTTCTACTTGTCGCTTGTTTAGATTTAGAAGCATTCGCAGAGAAACGTGCGATGAATTCTTGTAATTCTTTAATTTTTTCTTCTTTTTTCTTGTTGTTATCTTCTGCCATTCTTCTAGCAAGTTGACTAGATTGGTACCAGAAGTCATAGTTACCAACGTAAAGTTGGATTTTACCAAAATCTAAGTCACAAATGTGAGTACAAATATTATTTAAAAAGTGACGATCGTGGCTGACTACGATAACAGTGTTCTCAAAGTTAATTAAGAACTCTTCTAGCCATTTGATTGCACTAATATCAAGACCGTTGGTAGGCTCATCCAGAAGAAGTACATCTGGATTACCGAATAATGCTTGAGCTAAAAGAACTTTAACCTTAATAGCATTATCAAGTTCTCCCATAAGCATTTCATGAAATTCTACAGGAATACCTAGACCCTCAAGAAGTTGTGCTGCATCACTTTCTGCAGTCCAACCATCCATTTCCGCAAACTCACCTTCAAGTTCAGCAGCAATGATTCCATCTTCTTCAGTAAATGGATCTTTCATATAAATTTCATTTTTACGGTTCATAACATCCCAAAGACGTTCGTGACCCATCATTACAACATCGATAACTCTATTTTCTTCATATGCGAAGTGGTTTTGACGAAGTACTGCAAGACGTTCACCTTTACCTAAAGAAACATGTCCTTGTTGTGAATCTAATTCACCAGATAATAATTTTAAGAATGTTGTTTTACCTGCTCCATTAGCCCCGATTAAACCGTAGCAGTTACCATTTGTAAATTTTATATTTACATCTTCAAATAGCTTTCTATCTGCAAAACGTAAACCTAAATTCGTTACTTGTAACATTGTTTTCTCCTTTAATTCTTTAATTCTATAAAACTAAGTATATTACTTTATACTTAAAAGCTTTAAACTTAAACAATTAGATAATATAGTTCATAAATGGGAATGATTCAAAAAATCGTGATTTCAGAGAAATCAATTTTATCGAGTCAGTCCCTAAAAATTTATCGGATATCTAAAAAACTTTCATAAAGCAAATTTAGATATCAATAAGCCACTATGTCTATAAGTTTTCATATAAACTTTTTAAAATTTTGGACTTTAGAATCAACCCTATTTAAATATTTCAAAACAGTATTAACCATATTGAGGCGACTTAATCAAAGTGACGTTAATAAATCACAGTAATTAAGTCGCTCCTCTATTCTAATTATTCTTCGTCTTTTTCTTTTTTACTAACACTAGCTATTAGGCTTTCAATGTGTAAAGCATATTCGGCTGTTGTGTCATATTGGAAAATAAGTTCTGGAAATTTTCTAATTTTAATTTTCTTAGCAACTTCACTTTTTACGAAACCTTTAATTTTCTTAAATGCTTCTTTTGTTTTTTCTTTTTCACGTTCTCCACCTAAAACAGTGTAGAAAACTTTTGCTTGAGAATAATCTCCTGTCAAAGCAACTTCTGTTACAGTAACAAATCCTAAATCATGATTCTTAACTTTTGTAGCTAATACATATGTAATTTCTTTTTTAATTTGCTCTGCAAGTCTGTTAACTCTAAGTTCTGACATAAAGTTTGCCTCCTATTTTTTTACTTCTTCCATGATGTATACTTCGAAGACATCTCCTTCTTTAATATCATTGAAGTTTTCAACAGTCATACCACATTCATAACCACTTTGTACTTCTTTAACATCATCTTTAAATCTTCTTAATGTATCAATTTCACCTTCGTAAATTACTACACTATCACGAATTACACGAACTTTACCGTCACGTGATACTTTACCTTCAGTTACATAAGCACCAGCGATTGTACCAATTTTAGATACTTTATACACTTGACGTACTTCTGCAAGACCTATAACTTTTTCAACAAATTCTGGATCTAATAATCCTGTCATCGCTGCTTCGATTTCTTCGATAACTTTATAAATAATGCTGTGTAGACGAATATCTACTTGCTCAGTTTGAGCCATTTGTTTAGCATTATTATCAGGACGTACGTTAAATCCAATTACTACAGCGTTAGATGCTACTGCTAATGTAATATCAGATTCGTTAATTGCACCAACACCAGTATGGATAATACGTACGTTAACACCTTCAACATCGATTTTAGCTAATGACATAGCTAAAGCTTCAACAGAACCTTGAACGTCTGCTTTAATAATAATGTTAAGGTCTTTCATCTCACCTTGTTTCATTTGTTCGAATAATGTATCCAATGATACAGCTGAATTTGCTTGACGAGTAGTTTCAATATATTGTTGTTGACGTTTTTCCCCGATTTGGCGAGCTGTTTTTTCATCACCAAATACTACGAAACGATCCCCAGCGTTAGGAACATCTTGTAAACCTGTAATCTCTACTGGTGTAGATGGTTTAGCTGTTTGGATATTTTTGCTGCGGTCGTTAATCATAGCACGAACACGCCCAAATGTGTTACCTACTACTAGTGGATCTCCAACATTTAAGCTACCATTTTGTACTAATAATGTAGCTACTGCTCCACGACCTTTATCAAGTTTAGCCTCGATAACTGTACCTAAAGCAAGACGATTTGGATTAGCTTTTAATTCTTGCATTTCAGTTACTAATAGGATATTTTCTAATAACTCATCAATACCTTCACCTTTAAGGGCCGAGATTGGTACGAAGATTGTATCTCCACCCCACTCTTCTGAGATTAGACCATATTCTACCAACTCATTCATAACTCTATCTGGGTTAGCTTGTGGTTTATCCATTTTGTTTACCGCTACAATAATAGGTACATCGGCTGCTTTAGCGTGGTTAATAGCTTCAATTGTTTGAGGCATTACACCATCATCAGCTGCTACAACTAAGATAGTTACATCGGTAATTTTAGCTCCACGTGCACGCATTGTTGTGAATGCTGCATGTCCTGGTGTATCTAAGAAGGTAATTTTTTTATCTTTTGCACGTACTTGATATGCACCGATATGTTGCGTAATACCTCCTGCTTCTCCAGCAGTTACTCTTGAATTTCTAATTGTATCCAGTAATGTAGTTTTACCGTGGTCAACGTGTCCCATAATAGTTACGATTGGTGCACGTTCTTTAAGATCTTTTTCAGCATCTTCTACTTCGAAGTAAAGATCTAAATCTTCTTTATTAATTTCAACTTCTTCTTGGATTTCTTTACCATAATCCATCGCGATTAACTCTATTTGCTCTAAAGTAAGAGACTGGTTAATATTCGCCATAATTTTAAGTTCCATAAATAATTTTTTAATAAGTTCAGTCGAACCTATACTTAGAACTTCTGATAACTCACCAACAGTCATTCCATCTTTAACTAAAATAGTATCTTCTGAAATTGTTTCTTCTGATGGAGCTTCAATAATTGCTGGTTGTTGTTTTTGAGATTTTTTAACTTTCTCTTTTTTTACTTTTTTCTTTTTATTCTTTTTACCTTCATTACTTGAAGATTGTTCATTTTTAGTAGCTTGCTCTTGTTTTTTGAAGATGCTATCTAGCTTAGCTAACCCCTCTTCTGTTAACATTGACATGTGATTAGATACTTCAATATTAGCATCTTTTAAAACTGTAATAAGATCTTTTGATTGTTTTCCGATTTCTTTAGCGTACTCATAAATTCTGACTTTTTTCATTACTGTTTTCCTCCTTCTTCTAATAATTGTTTGAATTTTTTTATAAATCCATCATCAGTTATTCCTATAGCAACACGATTATCTCTTCCAATCGCGATACTAATATTTTCAATCGTAGAAAATTCGATACATTTTACATTGTAAAAATTAGCCTTGTCTGTTAATTTCTTTTTCGTATTGATGCCGCAATCTTCTGCAATAACTAACAATTTGATTTTATTATTTTTTAAATTTTTTGTGATTAAATCTTCACCTGTAATAAGTTTACCTGCTCTTTGCATTAAACCTAATAAATTATATGCTTTTATCATTATTTTTGTGGAATTGACTTTCTATAGATTAATCTAATTACCTCATTATAGATAGGCTCCATAACTTCCGGTGATGCAGAGAAGAATTTCTCTAATTGTTTCTTTTCTTGTGCAGCTTTAATAACTTCTAAATCAGCTACTACATATGCTCCACGTCCTGCTTTTTTACCAGTAGAATCTACAGAAATTTCTCCTTCTTTGTTCTTAACGATTCTTAATAAATCTTTTTTAGCGAACATTTCGTTTGTTAATATACATTTTCTAGTTGGTATTTTTCTTTTTTTCACAAACTACACCTCACTATTCTGCAGCTTTTATGTCGATTTTCCAACCTGTTAATTTAGCAGCTAGACGAACGTTTTGACCTTTTTTACCAATTGCTAGAGAAAGTTGGTCATCTTTAACTTTAACATTTGCAATTTTTTCTTCTTCATCAATATTGATTTCTTCTACTTTAGCAGGAGCTAATGCATTTGTAATAAATTTAACTGGATCAGCATCCCAAGTAATGATATCAATTTTCTCACCGTTTAATTCTTCAACGATACGGTTAACACGTTCACCTTTGTTACCAACACAAGCACCTACAGGATCAATGTTTTTATCTTCAGCATACACAGCTAATTTAGTTCTTTCACCTGCTTCACGTGATACGCTCTTAATTTCTACAGTACCACTGTAAATTTCTGGCACTTCAATTTCGAATAATCTTCTGATAAATTCAGGGTGTGATCTCGAAGCAAGTACGTGTGGTTTACTTCCACGAGTTGGATTATCAACTTTCGCTATATATACTTTAATTGGAGTTTGTGGAACATAAGTTTCACCTTTAACTCTTTCATTTTCACCTAAAATTGCTTCAATCTTACCTAATTTAACATAAACATATCTTGTATCTATTCTATCAATAGTTCCTGATAAAATTTCACCTTCGTGTTCGATATATTCTTTATAAAGAATTTCTTTCTCTGCTTCACGAAGTCTTTGTAATAATGCTTGTTTTGCTGCTTGAGCCCCAACACGACCAAAATCACTTGGTAAATCAACTACTTCGTAAATATCTCCAACTTCATACGCAGGATTAATTTTTAATGCATCTTCAAGAGCAAATTCAATTCTATCGTCGTAAACTTCTTCAACAACATCTTTTCTAATAATAAATTTGTAGTCACCTGTAGCTCTGTTGAAATCTACTCTTACGTTCTTAGCAGCGTTAAAATTCTTTTTATAAGCTGATAATAAAGCCAATTCAATAGCTTCTACTAGAATATCTTCTGCAATTCCTTTTTCTTGTTCAATTAATTTTATAGCTTTAAGCAAATCCTTGCTCATCTTTCTTTCTCCTTTAATAATTAAAATTTAACAGCTAATCTAATTTTAGCGATTTTACTATAGTTAATTGTTGATTTTTTAACTCTCGCTTTATCTTTGTATTCTACAGTAATTTCTTCACCTTCGACAGCTAGGATATCACCATAAAATTCTTTTTGATTATCAATTTTTTCATATGTTTTGATATACACATGTTTCCCAACAGAATTAGTAACTTCCTCTAGGTTTCTTAAGTTTCTTTCGATCCCAGGAGAAGATACTTCTAGATAGTATTTATCACTAATGAAATCTTCTTTATCTAATTCTTCTGCTAACTTTTCACTTAATAATACACAATCATCAAGTGTAAGCCCACCATCTTTATCGAAGTAAATACGTAAGAAATACTCAGTTCCTTCTTTTACGTATTCTACATCATAAAGAGAAAATTCCGTATTTTCTGTTTGTTTTGTTGCTATAGCTTTTACTTTTTCTACAATACTCATACAGTACACCTCTTTCTTAAGTTTTTATTGCAATATAAAAGAGCGGAGAACCTTTCAAAATTCACCACCCTTTCGGTAATTTATTTCAATGTATATACATTATATCACATGATTATAAATAAATCAAATGATAACTACATTTTAGTACGAATTACTTCAATTTTGTATCCATCTGGATCTTTTATGAAGTAGTAACCTGGCGGGAATCCTGGTAAACCTTTAAGATCTGTTACATCATATCCTGCCGCCTTGTGTTTTTCATGTAGTGCTTCTAAATCTTCTACAGAAATAGCTATGTGTCCATATCCATCTCCAAGTTCATATGCACCATGATCATAGTTATAAGTTAATTCTAACTCATAGTTTGAACCTGGTAAAGTTAAGTATACTAATGTAAACTTGTACTCAGGAAAATCCCTTTCACGACTTACTACAAAGTCGAATGCCTCAGTATAAAACTTAACTGATTTTTTTAAGTCTGCTACACGGTAGCAAGTGTGTGCCATTGTTTGTACCATATTTTCCACCTCTTAAAATTTATTTATTATAAAATTGTCCATCCAATTGCAACTGCACCTAATCCAAGGTGTGCAGAGATAACTGGACTTATTCCGTCAATATCTACAGTTACATTTGAATAATTTTCTTCAACATATTTTTTTATTTCTTGAGCTTTATCTAAGGCATCAACATGAAGAACACACACAGTAATGTGCTCCCCTTCATATTGTTTATAATATTCATCAAACAATTCATACATTCTTGATACAACTTTTTTATATGTTCGTATCTTTTGAAATGGAACTATAACCTTATTATCAAAATGTAGTAATGGCTTAACTTGAAGTAAACTTCCTACTACAGCTTGTGCTCCACTTAAACGTCCACTACGTTGTAAGTGAGATAAGTCATCAACCATGAAATATGCATCTGATACTTTTTTCATCTCATTTAATGCTGAGATAATTTCTTCAGAAGTTTTTCCTTCTTTAATTAGTTTTTCTGCCTTAATCGCATAATATCCTTCAGGTCTACAAGAAACTTCAGAATCAAAAGGATGTACATTTAATCCATCAACCATAAGACCAGCTACAGAATATGATGTAAATGTACCACTAATTCCACTTGAAAGTGCAATAGCAATTACATCAGTATACCCTTCTTCTTTTAGTTTTTCTAAGCAAGATACAACCTCACCTATAGCAGGTTGAGATGTTGTAGGGAAGGAATTGTTTGGATTTCTTAGGTATTCGTGATATTTATCAAGAGGCATATCAATAACTTCTTTATATGAATTATTATCAATAATTAGATTTAAATAAACAGTACGAATATCTAATTCTTTCTTCAAATCTTCTGATAAATATGCAGTTGAATCCATAATTATTGCAATCTTTTCCACATTCTATCCGACTATCATAAAGATAGCTTTTCCTTTCTTAGAATTTTTCGATATTATAAAGTTCAAGCTCCACTTTAGTTTCTCTACCCATAAGTTCGATCATAACATCTGCTTTATAGTTATGTAAATCAAGGTTTACAACTTTACCTTCCATATCAACGAATGGACCAGAGATAATGCGAACGTAATCCCCAACTTCAATGTCAATATCTACAACATTTGATAGACCCATTTGTTGTAAAATAAAGTTAATTTCTTCTGGTAATAATGGACTAGGTTTAGAACCTCCACCGTGAGATCCAACAAACCCTGTTACACCAGGTGTATTTCTTACAACAAACCATGAATCATCAGTCATTACCAACTCAACAAGTACATATCCAGGGAATGTTTTTCTATTAACTTCTTTTTTCTTTCCTGTTGGAGTTAAGATTGTCTCTTTTTCTTCTGGAACAACGATTCTAAAAATCTTATCTTCCATTCCAAGAGACTCAACTCTTTTCTCAATATTATCTTTTACTTTGTTTTCATATCCAGAATACGTATGTATTACATACCACTCTTTACTTACTGTATCGCTCATAATAACCTCTCTTATCTACTGAAGTGTCTAATTCCAGCAGTTATTCCTAAATCTACTACGTAGCTAAATAACATTAATATTCCAACTACAACAATAACAATTAGTGTTTTTCTAACAAGTTCACTAAAAGTTGGCCAACTTACCTTACGCATTTCTGTGGCAACTTTTTTCAAGAATCTAATCATTTATTAACAATCCTCCACATAAATTTCTTTACTCTCTACATTTTATAAATTATAACATAGTATAATTTATAAGTCTATATCTTTAAATATATTGCATTCTTGTACAATATATTATTGTATCATTAAATCAAAAACATTTCAATTAAATAAAGTCTCAAATAATATCTAGATTTTCTTGAAATTATTTTTCTAGTAAATCATAAGTAGCGGTTAATGTGTTTCTCATTAACATCGTGATTGTTAAAGGTCCTACTCCTCCAGGAACAGGAGAAATATAAGAAACTTTCTCCATAAACTCATCTAGATTTACATCTCCAACTAGCTTACCATCTTTGTAGTTATTACCTACATCAATAATCGTACAAGTTGGTTTTACTTTTTCTTTTCCGCTTAGGAAATGTGCAACCCCCACACAGCTTACGATAATATCAGCTTGTTCTATTAATGCTTCTAAATCTTTAGTTCTAGAATGAGCAGTAATTACAGTTGCATTATTTTGAAGTAATAAAGTTGAAATAGGTTTACCCACAATATTACTTCTTCCAATTACTAGTGCAAGTTTCCCAGAAATTTCTTCTCCAGTTGATTTAATCATTTCTAAAATTCCTAATGGTGTACAAGGAATAAGTTTAGCTTCTCCAATCACTAACTTTCCGACATTTATTGGATGGAACCCATCTACATCTTTTGATGGACTCACAGCATTCAATACTTTTTCTGCATCTATGTGTTTTGGCAATGGTAATTGTACTAAAATTCCGTGAACTTTCTCATCACTATTTAATTTTTCAATTTCGTCCAATAAATCATCAGTAGAAATTTCTTCTGGTAACTCTATTTTTATAGAATTTATATTATTCTCTACACAAGCTTTATGTTTAGAGTTAACATAACTTCTTGATGCTTTATTATCTCCGACTAAAACAACTGCAAGCGTAGGCTCAACTCCTTTTTCTCTTAAAGCAGCTGCTTCGTTTTTAATTTCTTCTCTCAACTCTTTTGCAAGTTGTGTTCCACTAATGATTTTCGTCATTCTTTTTTCCCTTTCCAATTTTTAATTTTGATTGATTTTCTGTCCCATTAATTAATCTTTTAATATTCTTCTTGTGCATATAAATGACAAATGCACACATTACTATCATAATCCACTTATCTATTCCAGCTTCAAATAAACTAAGATACCCAATAGCTGTCAAACTAATAAGTATACTTCCTAAAGATACATAACCAGTTAAGAATAATGTTGAAAAGAATATTACTAATAATAATGAACTCAACAGTGGATACAAGAAGATAAATACTCCTGATCCCGTAGCTACGGCTTTACCACCTTTGAAGTTTGCAAAGATAGGAAAAACATGTCCTATCATTGCAAATGCCCCAAATATTGATAAAAAGTCCACTCTCCCTAACATTAATGTTGGAAGAAATGTAGCGATTATCCCTTTAGATACATCACATATAAATACTGTAACTCCCGCCTTTTTCCCAAGACATCTAAAAGTATTTGTTGTACCTAAATTTCCACTTCCAAGTGTTCTAATATCAGTATTGTAAAATACTTTCCCTACTATTAATGCAAAAGGTATCGAACCAATTACATACGCTAAAATGCAAAATAATATTATTTGTGTAATCATAGACTACCTACCTAATAATAGCTCCGTACTCTGTAAGTGCAGAAAGTACTTTGTCATGTACCGCTGTTACTTCTTCATCTGTTAAAGTTTTTTGTTTATCACTATATGTAATAGTTAAAGCTAGTGATTTCTTACCAACTAATAACTCAGCACCAGCATACAAATCAAATAATTCCACTTTAGTAATTAGTTTACTATTTACTGATTCAATTACATTATAGATGTTTTGATATTCATCTTTAACATCAACTAACATAGCGATATCTCTTGTAATTTCAGGATATTTAGTTACCTCTTCATACTTAGGTTTAACTTTACTTTCTGAAATAACTTCATCTAAATTAATTTCAAATACATATGTAGTATTTAATCCAAGTTTGTCTACAACTTGAGGATGAACTTCTCCAATAAATCCAATACGTTTTTCACCTAAATATACCTCGGCGAAACGTCCTGGGTGCATACCTTCAAGAGTAGATTTTTTATAAGTAACTTTTTCATCTAGACCTAAACGTTCAAATACAACTTCTAAGTATCCTTTAGCAGCGAAGAAGTCTAATGAGCTACTTTCTTTAAGCCATTTAGTCGCTCTTTCTTCTCCTGTTAATGCAGCACTTAAGTATAGTGTTTCTTTAGGTTGGATATTATCATCACCACTACCGAAGAATACACGTCCAATTTCAAGAAGTTTTAAATCTTTTTGTTTTCTAGCTACGTTGTATTGAACAGTGTTTAATAAACCTGGCACTAAACTTTGTCGTAATGTCGAGTGAGTTTCAGTCATAGGCATTAATAATCTTACTTTATGATGATCTTCTAAAGTATAGCCCGTAGCTTCTTCTTCAGATACTAATGAATAGTTAATAGTATCGTTAAATCCTAAGCTAGCATACACTGCACGTAAATCACGTACCATTCTTTGTGAATAAGTTAAACCACCTTTAGTAGTTTTAGAGAATTTTGGTAATGTTGAGGCTAGGTTATCGTATCCATAAATTCTAATAACTTCTTCAACTAAGTCTTGTTTAATTGAAATATCAGGTCTTCTAGTAGGTACTTTAACTACTAAATTTTCTCCTGTTACTTCTACTGTAAAACTTAATCCTTCTAAGATAGCTACGATTTCTTCAGTAGATAATGTAATTCCAAGGTAGTTGTTAATATATGAAGTAGTAATTTCTACAACTTTCTCTTCTTCTTTATTAACTACTCCAACAGAACTTTCAACTACAGCATTTGGACATAATTCTAAGATTAATTCTACTGCACGAGCAAGGGCTGCTTTTTGCATATTAGGATCAATACCTTTTTCAAATCTTGCCGAAGAATCACTTCTTAACCCATGAGCAGCTGAAGTACGACGAACTGATGTCGGATTAAAATATGCAGATTCTAAAATAATATTTTTAGTTTCTTCACTTACTTCTGTGTTTTTACCACCCATTACTCCTCCAAGAGCAATAGCGCGCGTTCCATCAGTAATTACTAAGTCAGCTGTTTGTAACTTTTTCTCTTCTCCATCAAGAGTTTCTAGAACTTCACCTTCTTTAGCATCACGAACTACGATTTTATCTCCAACTAGATCTTTATCGAATGCATGCATTGGTTGACCAAATTCTAAAAGTATGTAGTTTGTAATATCTACGATGTTGTTAATTGGACGAATACCAGAATTCATAAGTCTTGTTTGTAACCATAATGGTGAAGACTTAACTTCCACATTTCTCACAACTTGACCTACATAGTTTCTACAAGAATCACTTTCGATAGCAACTTGTAATGAAGTTGCTTCATAGTTTTCTTCTTTCTCAACATCTTTAAAATCAACTTTGTTATTGTATAAAGCTCCTAATTCATAAGTAAGACCACGCATACTTAGTGCGTCCGCTCTGTTAGGTGTAATTGAAAGATCTAAGATGTAATCATTTAATCCCAATACTTCAACAACATCAGATCCTAACTCTTGTTCAGTTTCAAATACGTATATACCTTCTTGATAGTTCTTAGGCACTACACTCTTACTTAAACCTAATTCAGCTAATGAACAAATCATACCTTGTGATTCTACACCACGAAGTTTAGCTTTTTTAATTTTAATTCCTGGTAATTTTGCTCCAACTTTAGCAACAATTACATATTGTCCAGCATCTACATTTGGTGCACCACAAACGATTTGTAGGTTTTCTTCTGCACCAACATTTACTTGACATACATTTAATTTTTCTGCATCTGGGTGTTTTTCTTTAGATACAACATATCCAACTACAACGTTAGAAATCTCTTCTGCTAAATATTCAACACCTTCAACTTCAATACCACCACGTGTAATTTTTTCAGCTAATGCATTTGCATTATCTTCAACATTCGTATATTGTTTTAACCAATTATAACTTACTAACATTACTACCTCCTATTAATCGTTTCTATCACTATTGAATTGTCGTAAGAATCTTACATCATTTGTGTAGAAACTTCTAATATCGCTAATTCCATATTTTAACATTGCCACACGTTCTGGTCCCATACCAAACGCGAATCCAGAGTATACTTCTGGATCAAAACCAGCCATTCTAAGAACGTTAGGGTGAACCATACCAGCTCCTAAAATTTCAAGCCATTTAATGTTTTCTTCATCATCTTCATTACCCCAAGATACATCAACCTCTACTGAAGGCTCAGTGAATGGGAAGAAACTTGGACGCAGACGGATTTTTTTATTTTCTCCGAATACAGCTTTAATAAAGTGCTCTAAAGTACCTTTTAAATCACTAAATGTAATATTTTTAT
Organism: Gemella sp.; assembly: GCF_057272915.1. NCBI lineage: Bacteria > Bacillati > Bacillota > Bacilli > Caryophanales > Gemellaceae > Gemella > Gemella sp. The sequence continues at coordinate 7,875 of NZ_DBHIUF010000020.1, read as the reverse complement.
CTACTACTAATCCTTCAATTTGAGTAAATTGGTGAGAGTGAGTAGCATCGTCATTATCACGACGGAATACTTTACCAGGGCAAATAATCTTGATAGGACCTTCTCCATTAGCTTTTAACATTTCACGAGCTTGAACAGGTGAAGTTTGTGTTCTCATTAATAATTCATTTGTAATATAGAATGAATCTTGCATATCACGAGCTGGGTGATCTTTAGGTAAATTTAACATCTCAAAGTTAAATTTATCAGTTTCTACCTCTGGTCCTTCAGCAACTGAATATCCCATAGAAATAAAGATTTCTTCAATCTCTTCAATAATTTTATTTAATGGATTAATTCCACCTAATTCAACTTTTTTACTAGGTAGAGTAACGTCAATATCCTCACTAGCTAATTTCAACTCTAATGCTGCCTTAGCTAATTCAGCTTTTCTCTCTTCTAAACTATCATTAATGAAAGTTTTAACCTCGTTAACAAGTTTTCCAAAAGTAGGTCTTTCTTCTGGCGATAAATCACGTGCACCTTTCATAACTTCTGTTAGTGCACCTTTTTTCCCTAAAAATTTAACTCTTAGGTCATAAAGTTCTTTTTCATCTTTAATTGTTTTAACTAATTCTAAATATTCTTTTCTTATATTCTCTAAAGTCATAAGTTCCTCCTTAAAAATTTAATATAAAGACATTGCTATAAGTTCTATTATTTATCCAAAATAAAAAGCCCCTCAAGACTAAGTCTCAAGGGACGAATATATCGTGGTACCACCCGTATTTTAAAGCAATAGTTGCTTCCTTAATAAAAGTTGATAACGGGTACCACCCGATTGTACTCATAGTCTACTTATACAATTACTCATAAGCTGAAAATATATTCTCAGTTCATACAACTCTTTCAGTCACGGAGTTGCTCCCTGTTAAAAACATCCAATATACCGTCTTAATCATCGTTTTTTGAAAAATTTATACTTAAAATGATAATACAAATACTCCTGAATGTCAACCAATAAGGTTGTTCTAATAACAAATTCCTCCTAGTTTTTGTATAAATAACTCTTCAAATTTATAATTATATTATATAGATAAACTTTGCTTAGTGTAAAAAAGACTTTCGATTTCCATCAAAAGTCTTTTAATAATTATTTAGTATATTCTGCAACTAATGCTAATACTTCTTCAGTTGTTGAACACATAATAGCTTTATCAACTAATTCTTTCATCTTATCTAATGATAAGTTTTTGATTTGGCTACGTGCTTGAAGAATTGAAGTAGCTGACATAGAGAACTCATCTAATCCCATACCTAATAGTAATGGAATAGCTAAGCTATCTCCAGCCATTTCCCCACACATTCCAGTCCATTTACCTTCTTTGTGAGATGCTTCAATGACATTTTTCACAAGACGTAAGATTGCCGGGTTATATGGTTGGTATAAGTATGATACTTTTTCACTCATACGGTCTGCTGCCATAGTGTATTGAACTAAGTCGTTAGTACCGATTGAGAAGAAGTCTACTTCTTTAGCAAAAATATCAGCGATAACAGCAGTTGATGGAATTTCAACCATGATACCTAATTCGATATCGTTACTTACTGCAACACCTTCTGCTACTAGTTTTTCTTTTTCTTCTAAAAATAGTGCTTTTGCAGCTCTGAATTCTTGAACTGTAGCAATCATTGGGAACATTACACATAGTTTACCGTAAACAGATGCACGTAATAATGCTCTAAGTTGTGTTCTGAATAAGTCTTTTTCTTCTAAGCAAAGACGAATTGCTCTAAATCCTAAGAATGGATTCATTTCTTTTGGTAAATCTAAGTATGGTAATTCTTTATCTCCACCGATATCTAAAGTACGAACTACAACAGGTCTATCACCCATTCCTTCTAATACTGCTTTATAAGCTTCGAATTGTTCATCTTCAGTTGGTAATTGATCACGTCCCATATATAAGAATTCTGTACGGTATAAACCTACAGCTTCTCCACCATTGTTGTTAACACCTTCTAAATCAGCAGGTGTACCAATATTAGCTGCTAAAATAACTTCATGACCATCTTTAGTTACAGATTTTTCTGTTTTTAATTTAGCCCATTCAGCTTTTTGTTCTTCAAATTTAGCATGTTTTTCTTTTAATTCAGCTGTAGTAGCTTCATCTGGATTTACATATACAATACCATCTAATCCATCAAGAATAAGAACATCACCATTCTTAACTTCTTCAGTAATTGTACTAGTCCCTACTACTGCAGGAATTTCTAATGATCTAGCCATAATAGCTGAGTGAGATGTACGACCACCAATGTTCGTAGCAAACCCTTTAACAAATTGTTTGTTAAGTTGAGCTGTATCAGATGGAGTTAAGTCTTCGGCAATAACGATAACTTCCTCATCGATTAAGCTTGGATTTGGTAAATCTACACCTAATAAATGAGCTAAAATACGTTTAGAAACGTCACGAATATCAGCTGCACGTTCTTTCATGTAGTCATTATCCATAGATTCAAACATAGAAACAAACATATCTGAAGTTTCTTTTAATGCATACTCAGCGTTAATTTCTTTTGACTGAATATCAGTTTTAACAGTTCCCATAAATTCTGGGTCTTCTAAAATTAATAAATGAGCTTCGAAAATTGCTGCTTTGTCAGCACCTAAATTTTCTAATGCTTTATCTTTAATGATTGTTAATTCTTTTTTAGAAATTTCAATCGCATCTTCAAAACGTTTAACCTCAGCAACTACATCTTGAACTTTAACCTCACTAACTGTTAGGCTTGGCTCAACTAAAATGTATGCTTTAGCAAAAGATATCCCTTGAGAGGCTGCAATACCTTTTAGTTGTAACATTTTATGCTAATCCTTCTTTCTTCATTGTTTCTTCTAATGCTGCTAATGCTTCTGCTTCGTCAGCTCCGTCAGCATAAATTACGATATCAGCGTCTTTTCCAACTCCAAGACTCATAACACCCATAATTGATTTTAAATTAACTTTACGTCCGTTGAATTCTAATTCAATATTTGATTGGAATTTAGAAGCAGCTTGTACTAATAAAGTAGCTGGTCTAGCGTGGATTCCTGTTTCATCGATTACTTTAAATTCTTTTTGTAACATAGTCATGTCTCCTTTTATTTAAAAAAATATTTACATTCAAATAATAACACATGAAAGCAATATTTACAAGTATTTTATACTTATTCAATACTAAGATTAGTGCTTATTCTATAACAAAGAAAACAGTTTCTTATCTGTATAGTAAGCATTTACTTCTCATATATTGAAAATATAATGAAAACACTTTTTTCAGTACTAATTACCAATAAAACGTAAAAATCATAAAAAAGTATCTATTACAAGGAAGTAACGATACTTTTTTATATTATGCTTATTAATTAAATTTAAAATTATTATATTTTTATTTTTATACTGTAAACTTATTTATGAAAATTAAACCAATTCTCCACCTAGTTTAATAATAGATTTAAACCTCTCATAATCTTCATGGTTTCTATTAAAATCACGAGCATTTTGATTAACCTCTTTAAAATCTATCCCTTGATCTTTAGCGGCAAATACACATCCACAGTAACATTGTCTATATATATTATAATCATTACACATTTCTACAGATCTTCTGTAACCATTATTCTTTTTAAAATCTGAAGGTAGATAATATATAGAAACCTGTTCTTGAAGTACATAACCTGCTTCGTTTATTACAGTTGCATTTTTCTTTGGACTTAAAGTCAAAGCAGAAGCGAAATAATCGTAACCTAGCTCTTCAGCCTTCTGAGCAGAAGAGTCTAAACGCATTTCATAACAAATATGACATCTATCTCCACCTTCTCTATCCTCTTCATGTCCTTTTACAGCACTGATAAATTTACTTGGTGCATACTCATCAGCCAAGAATTTAATCTTTTTGTCATTTCTTTTATTGAACTCTTCGACAAAATCTTTTTGTACTAACATACGTTTAATATATTCTTCTTTTGGATGTATGTTAGAGTTTGAGAAAAATATTGTAATATCACTAATCTCAGATAAATATTCTAGTACATATGTACTACAAGGAGCACAACAAGAGTGAATAAGAATTTTCGGACGAAAATTAGTCTTCTCCCATTCTTTAATAAGTTCTTTTAGCACGTTATCATAATTAATCTTTTGATTTTTATGTCTAGTATTTATAAATTGTTTACTATCAATCATACGAATTTAATCCTTCTAAAATTTCTAATATTTTACTACACAAGTTTAATATACTTTAATTTATTTTACAATTAATATCATTTCTAATTAAAAGATATTATCAATAGCACCTTTAAAATCTTATAAAAATAGGTTCCGAAAAGGTTTTGACACAAAAGTCCTAAATTTAAAAAAAGTGTATATGATAACTCCTAGACGCAGTGGTTTATTGATATCAAAATTCGCTTTATAAAAGCTTTTTAGATATCTAATAAACTTTGCGGGAGAAACTCGACAAAATCTTGTTTCTCCAAAATCGTGATTTTTGAGTCACTCCCAACTTAACGAAACCCATTATTTATTAATTATTCGACTTTATACGCAATTCCTAAATGTTGATATGCTTTAGGTGTGGCACGACGTCCTCTAGCTGTACGTTCTATAAATCCTTCTTTTACAAGATATGGCTCGTAAACATCTTCTATAGTAATACTTTCTTCACCAATAGTCACAGCAATTGTCTCAAGGCCAACAGCACGACCATCATAACGTTTAATTAAACATTCAAGTATTTTATAGTCAATATTATCAAGACCTTTCGCATCTACTTGTAGTAAATCTAATGACTCAACAGCTAAATCCTTAGCTATAACACCATCATTTTTCACTTGAGCAAAGTCTCTTACACGTTTAAGAAGTCTATTCGCTATACGAGGTGTTCCACGAGATCTCATGGCTATTTCATATGAACTCTCTTCATCTATATCACATTCAAAAATATCAGATGTTCTTTCTATAATATTTTGCAGTTCAGAAATCGTATAAAATTCCAGACGACAATGCACACCAAATCTGTCTCGAAGTGGCGCAGTTAAAGCTCCTGCTCTTGTCGTTGCACCAACCAATGTGAATGGTGGTAGTTCAATTCTAATACTACGCGATTCTTCACCTTTTCCAATTACAATATCAAGATAAAAATCTTCCATCGCAGAATATAATATCTCTTCAATAGATCTACTTATTCTGTGAATTTCATCGATAAAAAGAACATCACCTGGTTCAAGACTAGTTAATATAGCAGCTAAATCTCCAGATTTCTCTATTGCAGGCCCTGAAGTATATTTAATCCCCACTTCCATCTCATTAGCAATAATTGTCGCTAGTGTAGTCTTCCCTAATCCAGGAGGTCCGTATAATAGGCAGTGATCTAGAACTTCTCCACGAAGTTTTGCAGCTTCTATAAATATTTTCAAATTACTTTTTATCTGTTCTTGTCCTATATACTGGCTAAGAAACTTCGGTCTTAAAGACTGTTCTTCACGCTCCTCACCAAAATTTTGGCTTGCAGATACCATTCTATCTTCCATAATTTCCTCCTTTCATCAATTATGCATTCATTAATAATTTTAATCCTTGTTTTACATATTCATCAACACCAGAGAAATCAAATGCTGATAATTTTTTCTCAATTTTTGCAAGTTCTTTTTTACTATATCCTAGAGCTTCCAATGCTAACATTGCATCACTTAGATAATTATTTACAGCAGTTGGAGCACTACTAATATTAGTCATACTGAAATCAACTTTACCTTGTAAATCAAGAATAATTTGTTGAGCAGATTTTTTCCCAATTCCCGGAAACTTCGTTAAATATGTTACATCTTGATTCTCGATAGCTCCAATAATTTCTTCACTAGTTCCTCCAGCTAATATAGCTAAAGCACTCTTAGGTCCTACACCTTTTACCTTTAATAATAGTAAAAATACTTTTTTCTGATCTTTATTAGAAAATCCATAAAGAATATTAGAATCTTCTCTTACTTGTTGACTTATAAAAACTATTTTTTCTTCATTTAATTGATATTCATACGGATTAGCAACAACTATCTCATAACCTATTCCATTATTATCTACAACGATATTTGCCGGATTTACTTCCGAAATTTTTCCTTTAATATATGCGTACATTACATTCACACTCCTGATTGATTATTTAATTATAAAATTAAACGTAAAAAATCTCAAGTGTTTTATATAATCAAAATAATTTCTAAAATTACAGACAAAAAAAAACTTGGCACATTATGCACCAAGTTCATATTTCTATTTTACTTTATCCAAATCAACATTCATCACTTTTGCAGTTGCTTCTACTTTTTTATATGCATCTTGATCCACATCAGTAAATCCAGTGATACTAAACATCTTAGTAAATAATTCTTTCATTTTTGGATCTTTCTCTATGTCACGAAGAGCTTTTTCTAGTTTTTCTTGTAACTCTTTATCCATTTTGCTAGAAGCTGTAACCATAACACCAGGAATCATATCACTAGTTGCTAATTTTTGAATATCAGTTTTTGCTTGTGGGAAGTCTTTAGCATATCTTTCTTCCACTCCATCAAATGTCGCAATTACATCAACATCTTTGTTAAGAAGTAGTTGTAAACTCTTATCGTGTCCACCACTAAATTGATAACTAATATCTTTATCTAAGTTAAGACCTGCTTCAACTAACATAGCACCTGGATAAATATATCCTGATGAAGATGAAGGATCTACGAATGCTACTTTTTTACCTTTAACATCTTGAAGTGATTTAATACCAGAATCTTTTCTTACATATAATTCAGCAGTGTATCCAGGTTTTCCTGTTTTACCTTTTGATGTTAGTATAGGTTTTGCACTACTTTGTTTCTGAGCTAGTAGTGATGAAAATGGAGGAATGATACCAAAATCAACACTTCCACTACCTAAACCTTCAACTACACCAATATAGTTACTAGCTGTGAAAGCTTCTACTTTTACTCCTAATCTTTCAGAAAGATAATCAGAGATTGGTTTAAGATCTTCAACAAGTTTCTCACTATTTTTCAGAGGAACAAATCCCATTTTAATAACTTTTTCTTCTTTTTTCGTTTCAGTCTTTGCAGTACATCCAACTATAGAGAAGACAAAAATAAAACTAAATAACGCCAATAATATTTTTTTCATATTATTTCCTCCTCGATATTTTAAAAATAAATTTGATATAATTTTATCACAAAAAAAACAATATATCTAGCTTTTAAAAGGAAATAATAACAATTTTAATAAGAATTTTACGGGGCTGATACAAAAGTCCTAAAATGTAACAAAGTTCAAATGAGAACTCATAGACGCAGTGGTTTATTGATATCTAAATTCGCTTTATAAAAGCTCTTTAGATACCTAATAAACTGTGCGGGGGTGACTCGACAAAATCGATTTCTATAAAATCACGATTTTTGAGTCACTCCCTCGGTAATTATCAATAAATTCCCGAATATTTTCATAATACAAGAATCATAAACAATATAAACCGTAATTTAGGCATAAAAAAAAACACCTTATAAAAAGATGAGTAAAAATTGGAGGCGGCTACCGGATTTGAACCGGTGATCAAGGTTTTGCAGACCCGTGCCTTACCACTTGGCTAAGCCGCCTAAAGATATTAAATTTTAATGGGGCGGCTGAGGGGAATCGAACCCCCGAATGTCGGAACCACAATCCGATGCGTTAACCACTTCGCCACAGCCGCCATATCAAGAACAATATTTATTATACATTTTTCATCAAATTATGTCAAGAACTTTTTTTATAATTTTCAAATTTTCATCTAGAGTTGTCAAACATTTGTGACACGAACCTATAATAAATGACATTCTGATTA
>NZ_DBHIUF010000019.1:23967-31069 GCF_057272915.1 Gemella sp. | reverse complement strand
TTGGGCTTACGCCCTGTGAGACTAGAACGTTGCCAGGCAACAGTGAGAGCCTTCCAAAAGGAAGGTTCTTTTTTTATGTTTGAAATAAGTAAAGTAGATATTATAAGAAGATTTAAAAGATTACTATAATCTCTCTTGTTTTGCCTAACTACAAGTTAAGTACACTGATATAAGTTGTAGAAAAAACTACCCAACACTTTACTGTTGAGTAGTTTTTATTATTATTTTTTTGTTCTATGAATATATGGTTTTCTTTCTGCCGGTTTAATCTCACCCATAATAGAATAAATGTTATTATCTGTAGCTAACAAGGCGTGGCCACAAGGTGCTTCAAAAGGAATTTCTCCTAATTGGTACCAGTGGTTTTCATTCAAGTTATAGACTAATTCTTTTTTATTCCATCTGTAGTCACTTACAGGACGTCTGAAGTATGCGTCACGATATTTTGCATGATTTTCACCTTGTAATGTTGTTAAGTTGAATACTGCATCTTTCCAAACATCTTTATTGAAACCACCGATTACTAGAAGTTCATGGTCGTTTAATGGAGCCCAATCAGCACCTAGAAGGGATACTTCTTCATTATCGATAACTACATCAGCAAGTTGAGTCCATTCTTTTGTTTCTAAGTTAATTTTATATCCATCACTGTATGTTTCAGTAGCTCCACCACCGAACACATAAAGTTCATTATTATATATATAGCTTATTGCTTGATTACGTAATTTCCCAGGAAATTCTGAAAATACTTCGAATTTCTTAGTTGCTAAATCATATGCATATAGTTCATTGTTATTTGATCCATTAATAGATCCGATACCGAAGTATAGTTTATTGTCGTGAACTTTTGCAATAACATTTTCTACAGTAAGTGGAAGAGTGTCGATTACTTCAACTTTTAATTTATTATCAACTACTGTGAATGCTAAAAGGTCTGATGATGTTTCAGTTTTATTCGCAATGTAGTATAAAGTATTGTTATGTACTGCACTTGGTCCATATGCTAAAGGATAGTCAAATTGAATTTGATCTAATAAAGCTATTCCATTAGATGTTTCTTCATATAGATATACATCTTTATGGTTTACTTTAACTCCTCCATCTACAGGAAGTCCTCCTGGGAAGTTAGCACCTCCACCAAAGATTAGTTTATTTCCTAAAACACCTTTAACTAATCCTGCTGTTCCTATATTCTTTTTGTAGCCTTTTTGAGCTGCTACAGTAGCTATATTTGTCCAATTTAGTTGTATACTCATAAAAAGTGTACCTCCCTATTATTGTTTAAAATCAAACGCTTACATTAATATTTTGTTTATAGTGGGAGGATTCGACTATAGATGACGTTTTAGTCGAATACCACTCCCACAAATTTTATTTTTTGAAGTCTGCCTCTTTATCCACTAGAACATATACACTAGGATGATTTTTTAGAACAGTACAAGGAATATTTTCTGTTATTTCATCACATTCTACTAAACTCTTAATAGCGTATTGTTTGGCTTCTCCGAATGCTAATAAGATTATATGTTTAGCTCGCATAATATCTTTTATTCCCATAGTTACAGCTTGTTTAGGTACTAAATTAATGTCGTTATTGAAAAATCTAGAGTTTGCCTCGATAGTTTCTTGTTTTAAATCAACGACATGAACTCCTTTTTCAAATGGTGTGCCAGGTTCATTAAATCCGATGTGACCGTTTGAGCCAACTCCAAGAATTTGTACATCAATGTCAGCACTATTTAATTGTTCTTGATAGTTTTTTAAAGCTGCATTTAAGTCGCTATTACCAGCATCAGGAATATGAGTATTTTCTTTTTTGATATCGATATGATCGAATAGATTAATTTTCATGAATTTATGATAACTTTCTGGATGATCATAGCTAATTCCTACATATTCATCTAAATTGTAAGATTTTACATTTTTATAGCTGAAATTTCCTGCTTTATAGTCTGCAATCATTTCTTCGTATAAAGCTATAGGTGATCCACCAGTAGCAAGACCTAGTGTTGAATTTTCATTAATCAAACTTTTTAAAATTGTGTATGCTTCTTTTGAAGCTTCTTTTTTAGAATTAAAAACTAAATATTTCATAGAATTACCCCTTACTTTTTAATCTTCTTTTTTATAAACTTCTTTACCACGCGCAAATGTTGTTAGTACTTCATAAGCAGGAGAGATAACTACGAAGTCAGCATCGTAGCCAACTTTAAGTTTTCCTTTTCTATCTCCGAAACCTAACATTTCCGCAGGGTTTTTTGTACATGAGTTAATTGCTGCATCGACAGGGACTAAAGCATCTTCTATTAAGACGCGTAGTCCATCAATAACTCTAAGTGTAGAACCAGCTAGACGTCCGTCATCACGGTGAGCACTACCATCTTCATATATTTCCATATTTTCTCCACCGAAGATATAAGAACCACGTCCACAACCTTTAGCGCAAAGTGAGTCGGTAATCATAATTCCATGGTCACGCCCTTTTGCTGTGAAGTATGTATTTAAAGCATCTGTAGTAGAGTGAATACCGTCGCAGATAATTTCCCCATATGCATCACGCGCACGTAGTGCAAATCCAACTTGACCTCCGTCACGGTGATGGAAACCAACCATTCCATTATAAACGTGAGTTTGAGAAGTAGCACCGTTAGCGAATGCTAGGTAACTTTCTTTATAGTTACAAGCAGAGTGTCCTAGACTTACACGAATTCCTTGGCTTACTAGATACTTAGTAAGTTTGTAGTCAATGTCTTTTTCACATGCGATAGTGATAAGTCTAATTAGGTTATTACTAGCTGCTTGGAATTTTTTAAATTGTTCAACACTAGGTGTTTGGATACAATTTTTAGGTTGAGCACCACGTTTTTCTACGTCAAGATAAGGTCCTTCGAAGTGAATTCCTAAAATTTCAGCTCCTTCATAGCCTTCTTCATAAACTTTTGCAACATTTGCTACAGCTTTTAGAAGAACTTCTTCAGTTTGTGTAATTGTTGTTGGTAAAAATGATGTTACTCCCTCAGAAACGATATTTTTAGTCCAGTTACGAAGCCCCTCTTCGTTAACATCATTTGTATCGTAACCATAAGCTCCATGAGTATGAACATCTATAAATCCTGGTAAAATACGATTAGATCCAAAATCATAATCTACTTTATCGAATGCATCATAGTCATAAACGGCAGTTATTTTTTTCTCTTCTACTTCTAAAATAAGAGGAAGAAATTGCCCGCTTGACCAAACTTTTTTACTTTTTATTAGCATAATAGCACCCCTTTTTATATAAAATTTTTATCTTTAAATTTAATGTGTTAAATCCTCGTTAAGTTAATTTTAACACTTTTTAAATGGGTTTGTAAAGTAGAAAAGTAAAAGTTTTCAAAATTAATTTAAACGTGTTTTTTAAATTTTAAGAAAATGAAAAAAGTTGAATAAATTCAGTGATATAATTTAAGGTGTTATGTTAACGAAAAAAGGTGAACAATTTTAAAATATTATGAAAAAACTTATTGTTTGAATCACTCGAGAATAAAAAATTATGTAAATTGATAATAAATTATAAAATAAGGGTTGCATCACAAAACATAAATTTTAAAAAGAGTATATTATAACTCATAGCTGCAGTGATTTATTGATATCTAAATTCGCTTTATAAAAGCTTTTTTGATATCTAATAAACTTTGCTGAAGTGATTCAACAAAATCTAGTTTCTTTGAAATCACGATTTTTGAGTCACTCCCACGTTTTTTTAATTATTAAAAAAACAAAAATAACGTCAACTTCTATATGATTATGCAAACTCATAATAAAGTAGAAAATTTTAGGGAAAAATTCCTTAACATGTACTGAGTATATAAATTTTTCTAAGAAAAATAATATATAAAGTAATGATAAAAATACAATATACTTACTATTGACTTTAGCTATAAGAGGAATATAATTATATGTAAGAATTATATTGATGATTTTATAGATATAGTATAATTTTAACTTATTTTACAAGAGGACAAAAATATGGATAAATCAAGATTAACCTTTCTTGGTGTAATAATAACAATAGGAATAATATTCGGAGATATAGGGACGTCGGTTTTATATGTTATGAAGTCATTTATTAACAATACTGATGCGACGATGAATGAAAAGCTGGTTTTAGGTTTTGTTAGTTTAATATTTTGGGTAATGACCTTACAGACAACAACAAAATATGTAATGATTGCACTAAAAGCGGACAACAAAGGTGAAGGAGGGGTATTCTCTCTTTTTGCTTTAATAAAAAATAAAACAAGACGTAGTGTAGCTCTTTTAGCGATGCTAGGAGGAGCGACTCTTCTTGCGGATGGAATAATAACACCAGCAATTACAGTTACATCTGCGGTTGAGGGTTTACATGATATAATTCCTTCTATAAATACTAACGATGTAATCGTCTTAGTGCTTATTATATTTGTGTTTATTTTTTCATTCCAACGTTTTGGAACCAAAAAAATAGGTTCGCTCTTTGGACCTATAATGAGTTTATGGTTCCTATCGTTACTGTTTTGGGGGATAAAGTCTATAAGTACTAGACCAGAAATATTAAAAGCAATAAATCCAAAGTATGCACTTCAGTTGCTAATCAACTATCCTGGTGTTTTTGTTCTATTAGGAGCGGTATTTTTATGCGTATCAGGTGCAGAGGATTTATATGTAGATTTAGGTCACTGCGGTAGAAAAAATGTCAGAATGGCGTGGTTTTCTGTAAAGGTGTGCTTACTTGCGAACTATTTCGGTCAGGCGGCGTATCTATTATCAACAAATTATAGCGCGATAAAAAATCCATTCTTTGCGATAGTGCCGGATAGTTTTATAGTTTTTCAGGTAGTACTTGCGACACTTGCTGCGGTAATAGCGAGTCAAAGTTTAATAACAGGATCATTTACGTTGATATCAGAGGCGATAAAGCTAAATCTCTTCCCGAAATTAATGATAAAGTACCCTACAGAATTAAAAGGGCAGGTCTATGTATCTGCGGTTAATATAATATTATTTATTTGTAGTAGCTGTGTAGTATTATTCTTCAGAACAAGTAGTAATATGGAAGCTGCATATGGATTAAGTATTAGTGTAACAATGTTTGTAACGACGTTGTTATTAAGTATATATTTATATAAAGTAAAAAACAAAAAAACTTTTGCGCTTATTTTCTTATTATTCTTTGGAATAGAAGAACTATTATTTCTATATGCAAATAGTTTGAAATTCGTAAATGGAGGATACATAACGGTAATCATCGCTTTATTAATATTCACAATCATGTTTATTTGGCATAAAGGAACAGAAATCAAAGAGCGTGAAAGCCAGTATCTAACGGTGAAAAATTATACAAAACAACTACTGCAATTAAGTATGGATAAAAATATCCCAAAATATGCGACAAACTTAGTATATTTAACAGGAGCAAAACAAGAAGAAGATGTTGATTACGCGGTGTTATATTCGATTTTAAATAAACAACCTAAAAGGGCTAATGTTTATTTCTTCGTCCATATAAATGTACTAGACGAACCTTATAGAAGAGAGTATAAGGTTACTAAATTTAGTGATAAAAAAATATTCAAAATTACCTTTAATCTAGGATTTAGAGAGAATCAAAGGGTTAATATGTTTATGCGTCAAGTAATAGGTGATTTATTAGAAGATAAAGAGTTAGAATTGCAACCAACTAAGTACAATTTAAGAGGAAAAGCTGAAACTGTAGGAGATTTTAGATTCGTCTTGATTGAGGAAGTATTAGGTAACAGCAATGGCTTATCTTCATTTGATAACTTCATTATGAGTTTAAGATTGAAGCTAAAAAAAATTACAGTAACCCCGGAAAAATGGTTTGGTTTAGATACGAGTGTTATAACTAAAGAAGCTGTACCTTTAAATGTAGTACAAACTAAAGCGAAAAAATTAATAAGAGTTCAATAAAAGAAAATCAGACTTAGAATAAGAAGGGAATGACTTGAAAATCGAGGAGTCGACCCAAAAGTCCTAAAATTTCAACAAAGTTCATATGAAAACTCATAGACGCAGTGGTTTATTGATATCTAAATTCGCTTTATAAAAGCTTTTTTGATATCTAATAAAGTTTTAGGGGATGACTCAACAAAATCTTGTTTCTCCGAAATCATGATTTTTGAGTCACTCCCAGTTTTGTCGAAGAATCCTTGCTTAGGAAAGGTCTGATTTTTATTTTTGATTTTACAGGTGTTCAACGGAGTTTTTTTTAGAAATTAGAAAAAGGAAAAGAGTATGGAAAATCCATACTCTTTAAGTTTTTTATACACTAATTAACTTAATTATTTAGAAAGTTTACGTCTAACTACAATACCTGCTAATGCGATTAAACTTAATCCTAATACAGCAGTGTTAGATGGGTTCATACCTGTGTTTGGTAATACTCTACCTTCTTTAGCTTCTGGTTTAGCTTTTGGAGTTTTTGTTCCAAAGTTGTTGCCATCTCCAGCAGGAGTATTTAATGTAGATAAGTCAAACTCAGGAACTTCGTTAACAGCTGCTAGGTTTTTATTTAGGATATCTAAAGCTTCAAGTAAATCGTTAAGGTGATTATTTAATCCTTCGATGTAATATGGTTCAGCACCGTTTTCTTCAGCATCTTTTATTTGTTCTTTAACTTTATCAATTTCTTTTAAGATTTTTTTGATTTCAGGATTGTTAGCACCGAATTCTGGAAGTTCTGGTTGAACTAATGCATCACCATTTTCTGATTCTCCTTTAGGTTCTAATCCTTTAAGAGCTTCTTCTAGTTCAGCTTCAGCTTTTTCTAATTCAGCTTTTTTCTCAGTAATAGCTTTCTCTAAACCTTCTTTAACGTAGTCTTCTACATTGTTTTCTTCAGCATCTTTTAAATCACTTTCAAGTCTAGCAACTTCTTTTTCTAAATCAGCTACTTTGTTTTGAAGAGCTTCGATTGCAGCATCTTCAGAAGGAGCTGGAGTTTCTTCTGAAGGTTTACTTGGAGCTGGAGTTTCTTCTGAAGGTTTACTTGGAGCTGGAGTTTCTTCAGCAGGTTTACTTGGAGCTGGAGTTTCTTCAGCAGGTTTACTTGGAGCCGGAG
>NZ_DBHIUF010000019.1:5222-23867 GCF_057272915.1 Gemella sp. | reverse complement strand
TTTCTTCAGCAGGTTTACCTGGAGCCGGAGTTTCTTCAGCAGGTTTACCTGGAGCCGGAGTTTCTTCAGCAGGTTTACCTGGAGCTGGAGTACTTTCAGCTTTTTTAACTTCTTCTAAAAGAGCTTCTTGTTCTGCAATTTTTTTCTCTAATTCAGCTTTTTTGCTGTCATCAGTTGTTTTTTCTTTTTCTTCTTTAAGTTTTTTAATTTCTGCTTCTAACGCTTGTGATGCAGTTGGCAGAGCATCTACTTTTGGAAGTAAAACTGCATATACTAATGCATCCGGATTTTCTTTAAGGTCTTTTTCAGCTCTTGCTACCGCAGAACGCAGTGCATTTAATTTATCGCTAATATCCTCATTGTCTTTGTCTTTAGCAAGCTCTGCTTCTAAATCTTTAATTTCTTCTTTTAAAGCCTCTATTTTTTTATCTGCTTCAGATTTTGGAGCTTTACCTTCAGGTTTGTTTGGTACAGAAGGAGCATCACCATCATTTACTCCGCCAGTGAATTCAGGAACTTCATTAACAGCAGGTTCAACTCCGTTTACTCCGCCATTGAACTCAGGATTTTCAGCAACAGGAGCGTCAGCAGGGTTAACCCCACCAGTGAATTCAGGATTTTCAGCAACAGGAGCATCACCAGGATTTACTCCACCTTCGAAGTCTTTAGGTTCTTCAACTTTAGGAACTTCTTTTAAGCCTTTGATATATTCTAAAGTTGCGTTGTAATCGTTAGTAAGTTCATCGATTGCATCTTTGTATGCTTTTACTACTTCGTTAACTTCGTCGAATTTAGCTTGAGCTTCATCAGCCGCAGCTTTATCAGTAGCAACAGCAGCTTCTAATTTAGTTACAGCATTTTGTAAACTATCTTTGATAGCTTGATCAGCATCATTTTTCTTAGCTGTTTCAAGGGCTGAGTTAGCTTTTTCTAATGTTTCTTTTTGTTTATTTAATGCTGCAGTTTTTTCTTCTACTACTTTAGCTTTTTCAGCAGCATCAGCTTTATCTTTATCAGCTACTTTAGTTAATTTTTCGATTTTTTCAGCTAAATCATCAGCTATGTCAGTAAGTTTTTTAACGATTGGTTTATTAGCTTCTTTGTTGTAAGCAGCATCTAATTTTTCCTTATCAGCAGCTGGAAGTTCAGCAAGAGCTTTTCCTTCTTGTTTTGTAGCACCGATTTCGTCTGCTTGAGGATCTTGATCTTTAGTAGCTTCTGCTTTAGCGTTTTGATCTTCTAATTCTTTAGCAGCTTGTGTAGCTGAAATAACCCCAGCTTCGATAGCTTTTAGTAAATCATTTTTACCGATTGCAGCTTTAGCTTCTTCGATAGCTTTAGCTTTGTCAGTGATTTTAGCATTTTTGTTAATTGCAGCTTCAGCGTCTTTTTCAAGTTGATCTAAAGCAGCTTTAAGGGCTTCTAAGTTATCTTTTTCTTCTTTTTTAAGTTCTTGAACTTTAGCGTTTGCTTTATCAGCTTCTACTTTTGCTTTAGCTAATTCAGCGTCAGCGTCAGCTTTAGCTTTATCAGCTTCATCTTTTTTAGTTTGAGCAACTGTTACATCGTCAGCTTCTTTTGAAGCTTTAGCTGTAGCTTCTTCTACTTTTTTAGCTTCTTCAGCAACTTTTTTCTCTAACTCAGCAACTTTAGCGTCAGCGTCAGCTTTTGCTTCAGCAGCTTTTTCAGCTTCTGTTTTTTCTTTTGGAGCTTCAGGCGTTGGTTCTTCTTTTTTAGGTGGATTTTTAGCTTCTTCTTCTTTAGCAGCTTTTACTTCGTCAAGAGCTTTGTTGTACTCATCAGTAAGTGTATCGATTTCAGCTTTGTAACCAGCTAATGGAGAATTTGCTTCGTCGAAAGCATTTTGAGCAGCATCGCGTTCTTTTTCGATAGCTTTTACAGCTTTATCTAATGATGCAACGATTTCAGCAGATGAACCATTTTTTCTAGCGAATGCTAATGCTTCATTAGTTTCTCTTAAAGTGTCTTCTTGTTTTTTAAGAGCTTCAGCTTTTTTATCAGCGTTGGCTTTATCAGCCTCAGCAACTGCAGTTAATTCTTCGATTTTTTCAGCTAAGTCATCAGCTTTGTCTTGAAGTTTTTCTGATGCAGGACGAGCAGCATCAGCTTTTTCAGCTTTTTCAATTCCAGATTTAACGTCTTCTGGAAGTTGATCTTTAGTTTTAGGTTCAGCTGGAGTTGTAGCGGGTGTAGCACTATCAACTTGGTCTTTATTTCTTAATTTTTTCTCAGTTTCTTTATTAGCTTCAGCTTTTTCGTTATCATCTGCTAATTCTTTAAGAACATCGCCAGCTTTTAAATCACCAGATTCTACAGCAGCTAGTACATCTTCTTTACCTAGTACTTTTTTAGCTTCTTCTTTATTTGTAATTTTAGAATTAGAATCGATTTCTTTTTCTAGATTAGATAAAGCTTCTTTTAGAGCATCTTTAGAATCAGCTTCTTCTTTTTTAGCGTCTTCTTCTTTTTTAGCTTCTTCTTTAGCTTTAGCGTCAGCTTCTTTAGCTTTAGTTTTAGCAGCTTCTAAATCAGCGTCAACAGCTTTTTTAGCGTTTTCAGCTTTAGTTTTTGCAGCTTTAGCGTCAGCAGCTTCTTTTTTCTCAGTTTCAAGTTTAGTATTTGCTTCGTTAGCTGCAGTAGTAGCTGTATCTACTTTTGCTTGAGCTTCAGTAACTTTTTCTTCAGCTTTTTTAGCTTCGGCTTCAGCTTGTTTAATTTCTGGACTTGTAACTTCCGATTTAGGAGTTTCAGCTGTTCCAGATGCGTTAGTATTTCCAGGTGCAGGTTGTGTAGCTGCTGGTTGTCCTGTTGTTTCATTTCCAGCGTGAGCTACAGCTGCTCCAGTAGTCGCAACACCGATACCAACAAGTACAGATGCTACTCCTACCTTAAATTTACGTAATGAATATTTTCTTTTTGTTATCATAAAAACAAATCCCCTTTTTTATTTAAATTATAATAATGACTATGTTTCTAAAATGTTCGATTTAATTTAATAAACAGAACGCTCAGAGACAATTAGTGTATTCATAATTCCTATTATACTAGAAGAAAAACTATAAAACAAGGACTTCGGTAAGTTATGTAACTTTATAATTATATAGTAAACTAGAAATTCTAGAATTATAAATTAAATATTGTTATATAAAAAAAACGAACAAACAAAAAATGAAAGTTAGGATGTAAGCGTAGTAATACAGCGATATAAATAAATTATTTTTTCTGATAAAAATATAAATATAATTCTTAATAAGTGGATATAGTTGTTTAAAAAAATTAAATATTAAATTTATGTTACAAAAATTATGTAAAGCTTGAAATATTAATTTTTATAACTAAAAGAAGTTTGATTTTAAGGTGTATTTTATATAGAAAACAATATAAAATGTATTAAATTTTTAAAAGGATATATGTGCAATATAGATTTTTTTATCTGTATCAAATAAAAGAAGAATTCCAAAAAACAAGATGTTCGAATCTGAAATTTTGAAATTCTTCTAAAAATATATATTATTAATAATTATCTTCTAGTTTTCTGAATTCATCTCTAGTGTGCTGAGGTAAACTCTTACCGTAGTCCATCATAAGGACGATGTCTTTAAATGCAGCTTTCGGAATAGCTAGACGTTCTATGTCTTCAACACCAACATCTAGATTTATATCTTCTATATGATTTGATTTTAGTTTTTCTACAAAGTCTGGTTCTGCGACAAATGGCGAAGATAATCCGATCATATCTGCATGCAGTATAGCTGCTTCACATTTCTCGACAGTATTGATACCACCTGATGCGATTAATGGAATTCTTCCATTTAAGTGTTCGTAGACAACTTCGTTAATAAGGCGACCGTGATGTGGACCTTCCGCACGTACTGTATTTAGATAAATATTTTGCCCCCAGCTGGCAATTGCCATATATGATAGAGGGACTCTTTCTAATAACCAATCTGTAAGTTGATTAAATTCTTCAACTGTGTAACCAACTTCTTCTCCACGTGTTTCTTCAGGTGTTGCACGATAACCGAAGATAAAGTCTTTCGGTGCTTCTTTTTTGATTACTTCATATACATCTTCAAAAACTTCAAGGATGAAGCGTGAACGATTTTCTAATGTATCCACTCCATATTCATCATGACGTTCATTAGAGAAGGTAGAGAAGAATGTCTGTAGAAGAAGACGTTGTGCACTAGAAATTTCTAACCCATCGAAACCAGCCGCGATAGCACGGCTTGCAGCGCGTTTGTAATCTTCTCTTATTTTTTGTATATCTTCTATAGAAAGAGGATGAACGATATGTTCTACAGGTGAGTTAAGTTCCATATAACTTGGACCAACAGCACGTTTATTAGTAGAGACATAGTGATTAGCGAAACGTCCTGCGTGTGTTAACTGAAGGATAGCTTTTGCTCCACCAGACTTCATAGCTTGTGCCATCTTTTTAAGTCCAGGAATACACGCATCATCATGAACACTAAAGCCGTATTCAAAAAGTTGCCCTTCAAGATTAACATAAGCGGCCCCGGTAATTTGTAATGGTGCTGTGTTTTTTCGTCTTTCGGCGTAAAGCAGATCCTCTTCTGTAATGTATCCTTCTGCGGTAGAAGAGTTCGTAGTCATAGGAGAAAGAACAAAACGGTTTTCTAGCTCTACTCCATTAGCCAATTTAACAGGTGTTAATAATTTTGATTTCATAAAAAATACCCCTTTAAGTAATGTAAATAACATACAACTAGAACCAATGCCTAAGAGATAAAATTAAAATATGAAGTAGCTTCTATTTGATTTATGTAAATTTATAAAAAATCTAATAGATTAAAACACCCTAATTTTTTTATAATATTTAAAAGGAATGGTGCTAAGTGTATATACTTTTACTAAAAATATTTATAATAAATTTGTGATTTCAGAAAAGTTTTTCTTACAATTTATTATATCAGATAATTAGATGAATAAAAAGATGTGATAAGAAAAATAGTTTTTATAATTAAAAAATAAAGAATAAAAGGGGTGTTGTTTGAGTTTTTTGTATCATTAAATTTGGTTGTGTTAATTCTCTTATAGTGATAAAAGTGGAAAAATTTTATGAGGTTATCATAGAAAAAATAAAAATAAGGGGCTGAATCAAAAGTTCTAAATTTTAACAAAGTGTATATGAGAACTTAAAGACGCAGTGGTTTATTGACATCTAAATTCGCTTTATAAAAGCTTTTTAGATGTCTAATAAACTGTGCGGGGGTGACTCTAAAAAATCGATTTCTCTGAAATCACGATTTTTGAGTCACTCCCAAAACGAAGTTCAAAAAACAAAAGAGATCAGAAACTATTTTTTATAATTCGTGTATAACAAATTTTTTATATAAAATAACCGGAGCAAATATTATTGTACCAGGTATTTGTAATGGTTGAGTGATGTTTCTAAGTGATAAACTCTGGATGATATAAAAAATATTCGTATAGATTGTTAATTGTGTTCAAGTGGGAAATGGAGAAAGTTAATATAAAGATGAATGCCATCTATTACATATTTACATAATCTTAAAAATAGAATTTTAATTATAAATACAATGGGAATATCTTTTCTGATGAGATTTCTAGTGTTATAATAAAAGTAGGCTACTTGCCCGGAAGGGAGGTGGACGTATGTATGATATAATCATCCAAATTCTTGTTAAACTATTTGTAGGGATTATTCTCTTATTTATAGAATATTTTTATTTCCTAAATGATAAAAACAACGAGAACAAGTAGTCTTATTTAGGCACGACGTACGTAGTTCACTTTACGTATGAATATATATTAGAGTACTAAAACGAGTAAGCTAATACATATAAAAAAGCAACTGAACCAACACTTCAGTTGCTTTTCGTGGTTGTATGTGAATATAATCATCCAATTCACTTACCTACATTTTAGCATATGCCTTTTCTTCTTGTCAATTAATTCGGAAGAGGAGTGATATTAGCATATTTTTTATTTATATGATCTTAAAAAAATTTTTTTGTTTTCAATTTTTAATTTTTTATGATATTTTGTAAAAGTTCAAAAAATAAGGAATCACTGAAAAACATAGAAAAATAGCTTCCTAGGAGTAAAACAATGAGAACGACAATTTATTCTCCAGGGAATAGTTAATTAACAAAGACAACGAAAACTTTATAAGAAACGCAATAGATTAAATCACCATAATTTTTTTATAAAATTTTAATAGAATGTGGTTAGTTATGTGTACTTTTAATGAAAATGTGTTATAATAAAATCGTGATTTCAGAAAAGGTTTTCTTTTAATTTATTCTATGTAATAGATAAAATAAAAGAATAAAAAGTAAAAATGAATTTGAGATATAGATAATTTTTTATAAACTTTGTAAAAAACAGAGAGTAGAAATTATGTAAATCCAAATAAAATGAAAGAAGGGACTTAGCCAAAAGTTTTAAATTTTAAAATAGTTTATATTAGAACATATAGGCGTAGCGGTTTATTGATGTCTAGATTCGTTTTATAAAGGATTTTTTATAAAAGCTTTTTAGATATTTAATAACTTTGCGGGGTGGCTCGACAAAATAGATTTCTGCGAAATTACGATTTTTAAGTCGTGCCTGAGTATTAAATAAACATAAAAACATAAGAGGACAATAATATGAAACTTAGTATTTTAGATTATGCCATTGTAGATGAAGGAAAGAGTGCAATAGAGGCAATAGAGGAAAGTACGGAGCTGGCTCGTTTAGCCGAAAAACTAGGATATAGTCGTTTTTGGATGGCTGAACATCATCAGGTACTCGCTTTGGCAAGTAGTAGTCCTGAGTTATTGATGTTACATCTTCTTCAAAATACAGAGAAGATACAAATAGGTTCAGGTGGAATAATGATTCCTCATTATTCACCGTATAAAATTAGTGAATGGATCAAACTTCTAAGTGCTCTATATCCAGATAGGGTGAATCTAGGAATTGGGAATAATCCTGGGACGAAAGTAGTTCAGAAGCTGATGGGGACCACACCGATAACAAGAGAAGAGTACAATGATAGTTGTAGAGATTTATTGAAGCTTCTTACAGAAAATGAGATACTTGTTCAGCCGCCAGAAGCGAAGGTGAGTCCGATGTGGTTATTATCTACTAGTGAAAAGAGTGCGAATCTAGCTGCAGAGTTAGGACAAAACTATGTTTATGGTTTATTCTTTAATCAGGCTGTAGATTATATAGAAACTGCCAAAAGATGTTTAAATACTTATCGTACTAAAATGCGTGAACAACAAAAAACACCGCAAGATGTTGTTGCCGTGTTTATTGCGATAGGGGAAGATGAACAGGAAGCAAAAGATTTAGTACGCTGTTTAGATGTTTGGCTTCTTGGGAAAAAAGAATTTACAGAGTTTGATAGATTTCCTAGCATACAAACAGCTAAAGATTACGAGATTACCGAAGAAGATAAAGAAAAAATAGAAAAAAATAGAACCCGTTTAGTTTGGGGTACGAAGGATGTAGTAATAGAAAAACTAAAAAATTTAGCAGCAGAATTCGAATTAGAAGAGTTGATGTGCATACCTTTAGTACCAACAATAGAAAGAAGAAAAAATATTATTGAGATTTTAGCTAAAGAGCTAACGGAAAAAGAGGAGAAAAATTAATGACTTGGAAGGCGATAGAGTTAGAAGAAAACAATGCCGAAAAACTAGCACAGTTAATAGAAGAAGCCGAGGCGATAGTCATAGGAATAGGTGCAGGAATGTCAGCTGCAGATGGTTTTACTTATATTGGAGAGAGATTTACGAGTAATTTTAAGGATTTTGTAGAAAAATATAAGTTTTTAGATATGTTGCAGGCGAGTCTGTTTGATTTTCCGAGTTCACAGGAATATTGGGCATTTCAAAGTCGTTTTGTCTTGTTAAATTATTTTGATCAACCTGTTGGTGCGAGTTATAAGGCGTTGAAAAACATACTTCAAGATAAAAACTACCATATTATTACGACGAATGCCGATAATGCCTTTGATGTTGCAGGTTATGATATGGATAAAGTTTTCCATATTCAAGGTAAGTATGGGCTTATGCAGTGCAGTAAACATTGCCATGCGAAGACGTACCAAGATGAAGCGTTGATGCGAAGACTGGCTGTAGAACAGGAAAATATGGAAGTAGATTATAGATCTATTCCACTATGTCCAGAATGTGGTGCACCACTTGAGGTTAATAAGCGTAATGCTGAAAAAGGTATGGTAGAAGATTCGATCTTTTTTGAACATCTTGATAAGTACAATGAATTTTTAGAAAATAACCGTGATAAGAAAACATTGTTTATAGAAATAGGGGTAGGATTTACGACACCGCAATTTATAAAATATCCATTTTATAGAGAACTTGATAAAAATCCTAATGCGTTAATGGTTACTATGAACCAGAAGAAATATCAATTCCCAGAAAGGATTGCTTCTAGAGTATTGTGGTTTAACCAAAATAGTAAAGAGCTGACACTAGATGTGGAAGAGTTGTTGAAAAAATAACCTGTGGTGAGGATGAGTCAACAATCGTGATTTCGGAAAAGTTGATTTTGTCGAGTCACTTTCTGCAGTGATATTTTATAATGTTGCAGATAAAATTATGCTAAGACTGCAATAAAAAATTAAATTAGATAAAATACATTAACAAAAATTTAAAAATAAAGGAGAAAGAATTATGTATTTAATAGAACCAATTAGAAACGGAAAATATTTACCAGATGGAGCGCTAGTAATGGCGATGCAAGTTTACGTGCTTAACAACATCGATATCGATGAGACTGTAATCTTCCCATATTACTGTGAACCAAAAGTAGAAATCGGATTATTCCAAAATGCTGAAACTGAAGTAAATCACGACTACATGAAAGAAAAAGATATTATCCTAGTACGTCGTGATACAGGTGGTGGTGCTGTATACGTTGATAACGGTGCTGTTAATGTATGTTTCTTAATGCCTGGGAACACTGATGTGTACGGAAACTACAAAAAATTCTACCAACCAGCAGTAGACGTACTTCACAGTTTAGGAGCTACAGAAGTTGAACAAAAAGGTCGTAACGATTTAACTGCTCGTGGTAAAAAAGTAAGTGGAGCTGCGATGACATTAGTGCGTGGTAAAATCTACGGAGGATATTCATTACTTCTTGATGTAAACTACGAAGCGATGGTTAATGCTTTAACACCAAACCGTAAAAAAATTGAATCAAAAGGTATTGAATCAGTAAGAGCACGTGTAATGGGTATGCGTGAATTATTAAAACCAGAATACCAAAACGTAACAATAGATGAGTTTAAAAACTTAATCATCTGTGGATTAATGGGAATTGAAGATATTAAAGATGCGAAGAGATACGAATTAACTGATGAAGACTGGGCTGCAATCGAAAAACTTGCAGATGAAAAATACCGTAACTGGGATTGGAACTACGGAAAATCACCACGTTATAACTACAACCGTGACGCTCACCTTGCAATCGGAACAGTTGATTTCAGCTTAGAAGTTGAAGAAGGACGTATTACAAAAGCGAAAATCTACGGAGACTTCTTCGGAAAAGGTAACGTACGTGACGTAGAAGAAAAACTTATCGGAGTAAGAGTTAAAGAAGAAGACTTACTTGAAGCCCTAGGAAGTATCGATTTAGCATTCTACTTCGGAAATGTTGAAGCGAAAGAATTAGTAGACTTAATATTAAGCTAGTTTTACCAATTGTATGTAAAAGAGGTGTGCGTTTATGGAAAAATTATTAACTCCCATAAAACTAGCAAACGGTGTGCAGTTAGAAAATAGATTTATACTGTCGCCGATGACAACTAATTCTTCTACAAAAGATGGGATTATCACAAAAGAAGACTTGGATTACGCATTAAGACGTGCTAAGTCAGCGCCACTACAGGTAACAGGGGCAGCTTATGTCGATGTAGATGGACAGCTGTTCGAATTTGGCTTCGGTGCACATGATGATAGCTGTATTCCAGGACTTACTAAGATGGCAAATGCGATGCAGTCTTCTGGAGCGAAGGCTATTTTGCAACTGACTTATTCAGGAGCAGGTGCTAATTACTACGGGGTAAATCATAAGGTTTATGGACCTAGTAAGTTGAAATTGCATCTTCCATTTGAACATGAGGTAGAAGAGTTGTCTCATGAGATGATCGATGTGATTAAACAAAAATATAAAGATGCTACGAGAAGAGCGATACGCGCAGGCTTTGCAGGGATAGAAATATCCACAGCACAAAAACTAATGCTACAGACGTTTTTCTCAACTGTATCGAATAAACGCCATGATGAATACGGTGTAGATTCACTAGAAAATAGAGCTCGATTTATACTCGAAGTTTTCGAAGAGGTGTATGAAGTTATAAAAAATGAAGCACCTGAGGATTTTATTCTTGGTTATAGAGCAACTCCAGAAGAAACGCGCGGTGCTATAATCGGTTATACTGTTGAAGAATTTAACCAACTCACAGATTGGATACTAGAAAGAGTGCCATTATCTTACATTGCGATAGCCAGCTGGGGGCAAAATATTTATCTGAATAAAGTTCGTGCTGAAGGTCCTAACGAAGGTCGTTTGATTAATGAAGTAGTCCATGAACACCTAGCGGGACGTGTGCCTTTGATGGCGACTGGAGGAATAAATAGTATAGAAAAAAGTCGTGAAGCTATTATGCACGCTGAGATGATTGGATTATCTAGTGTTTTTGTTGCTGAGCCGGATTTTGTAGCTAAATTTCGAGAAAATCGTGAGGAAGATATTAATCTAGATGTAGGTGTGGAGGATATCGAAAGACTGGCGATACCCAAAGCCGCGTTTAAAGATATCGTACTTATGATGGATTATGGTAAGAGTCTGCCACAACACACGAGAGATGAATTTAGAAAATTAGAAGAAAATTATTAAGAAGATGGCTATGCTTTATTGAGAGAAGAAATTGTAAAAGTAGCAGGCTACTAAGGTGTCGTGTGCGGTGAGGCAGTGATTGAAATCAGATAGAAATTACAAAGAAGGTTGCTTTGTTGAAGAGGTAGTGATTTTGAAAATGAAAGATTGCTAAAGTATTGTTTGCAACGACTGATATCAGAATAATATTTTAGAAAATTATTAAGAAGACTGCTATGATGTCGTGGACGTAGTAATTAAAGAATGAAAGACTATTAAGATAAAGCGGCTACTGTTATCTAAGGTTGAACTTGAATAATGATAGCTGCTTATGTTGTAATGTGAAAAAATGAGGAGTGTTTATGTATTTAATAGAGCCGATAAGAAATGGAGAGTATATATATGATGGGGCAGTAGCTCTAGCGGTGCAAGTACATGTATTGAATAAATTGAATTTAGACGAGGATATTATATTTCCATATTGTTGCAAACCGAAAGTACAGATAGGGCTATTTCAAAATGCAGAAAAAGAGATTAACCATGAGTACATGAAAGCTCACGGAATCACCCTTGTTAGACGTGATACAGGCGGAGGTACGGTGTTTTTAGATGAAGGTGCTGTGAATATCTGTCTTATTATGAGTGGGGATAGTAATGTTTATGGTAACTTTAAAAAGTTCTATGAACCTGCGATAAATATCCTGCATGATTTAGGTGTGAGTGAGGTTGAACAAACAGGGCGTAATGATCTTGTTGTCGATGGAAAGAAAGTTAGTGGAGCTGCGATGACTCTTGTAAATGGAAAGATTTACGGTGGATATACTCTGCTTTTAGATGTCAATTATGATGCGATGGTGAATATACTAACACCTAATCGTAAAAAAATTGAATCAAAAGGAATTGACTCGGTAAGAAGCAGAGTTACAGGTCTTAGAGAATATTTAGATGAGCAATATAGAGACTTATCTGTAGTAGATTTCAAAGACTTATACCTATGTCGTCTGTTTGATTGTGAAAGAATGGAAGACATAAAACGTTATGAACTTACAGAAGAAGACTGGAGAGAAATCGATGAGTTACTTTCTAAGAAATATCAAAACTGGGATTGGAATTACGGAAAATCACCGCGTTATAATTATAACAGAGATGCTCGTCTTGGGATTGGGACTGTCGAGTTTAATCTGGAAGTAGAAGCGGGACGAATCACAAAAGCTAAGATTTATGGAGACTTTTTCGGAAAAGGTAATGTCGGTGATATCGAGGAAAAACTAATCGGAGTAAGAGTAAAAGAAGAAGATTTACTAGAAGTATTAGAAAATATAGATTTAGTACATTATTTTGGAAAAGTAGAAGTAAGAGAACTTGTTGATTTGATATTGAGTTAAGAAGAATTCAAAGGAAGAAAATATAGTTTTCTTAATGTTTTTGGAAAGTAAACTATTGATAAATCACTATTGGAAGGATTGCTTAAAAAATCCTGATTTTTTTAAAAGTTTATATAGAAACTTATAGACGTAGTGGTTTATTGATATCTAAATTCGCTTTGGGTAAGTTTTTTATTTAGATATCTAATAAACTGTGCGGGAGTGGCTTGACAAAATCTTGTTTCTTAAGAAATTACGATTTTTGAGTCACTCTCAGAAAAAAGTAGCCATTTTAGCTCACGACGCATACTCTTCACTTTGTATGTGAATATTAAATAGTAATATAAAAAGCCAATTGAAGAACCAGTTCAATTGGCTTTCGTGTTGGAATGTACTAGTATTTTGCATTAACTTTCCTATATTTCATCACATACCTTTTCTTGTTGTCATTTAATTCGAAAGGTTTTACTTTTATTTCTCTTCTTGTTAACACAATCTTAAAAATATAACTTTCATTATAATCGTAAAAAGAAAAATTTTTCTAATAGGACTTATAATGATATAATAAGGGTAGGCTATTAGCTCCAAAAGGAGGTGGTTGCATGTACGATATAATCGTCCAAATTCTTGTTGGACTATTTGTAGGAATTATTCTCCTATTTATAGAATATTTTTATTTCCTAAATGATAAAAACAACAAGAAAAAGTAGCCTTATTTAGGCACGACGTACATGTTATTCACTCATGTATGAATATTTATTCTCATACAAAGTGGTATGTTAATACATATAAAAAAGCAACTGAACCGCAATTTCAGTTGCTTTTCGTGGTTATATGTGAATATAATCGTCCAATTCACTTATTTATATTCTACCATGCATCTGTTCTTATTGTCAATTAATTTTAAGAAAATTAGTGTTAGTTAATATTTAGAGAAAATAATGACGAATCGTGTTTCGAATCCAGAAAGAAATTTTAAATCAAGGGGAATTCCCAAAGTCAGTTTCGGTAAGGAATCAAAGTAGAAGTCATTTTTGAAAAAATGAAAGGTAAAGCAACCTCCCGACTTAAATCCCGATTAAAAAAATCTAGGATTAAATTTCAGTTTTTACTATGAATTGATATTCATTATGGTAGCTCTCAACTTAAGTTCGAGTTTTTATGAACCGAGATTTATAGAGGCTCCTTCTAACTTAAGTTTCAGTTAAGAAATTAGTTTCAACTTAAATTCCAGTTTTTTATTTGAACTGGAATTTACTTTGGGAATTAACAAATTAAAAATTTATTTCTGTAAAATTAAAATTTTAGTTGCTTTTTTTTTATTTATGTTGTATAATGATTTTTTGATTAAAAAAATCAGTGTCAAATTAGTACATTGATGCTCAAAGCTTATAAAAAAAGAAAGAAAGAGGTTGTAAAATGAAAAAATTAGCAAAAGCTTTATGGATTGAAAAGAACGAAGGAGTTTACATTGTTGGACCAACAGCAGAATTACAAGATGATGTTGGTACTGTAGGATTCGTAGAATTTTCAAAAAATGAAAAATTAGCAAAAGATGATGTTATCTTACGTTTAGAAGCATCAAAAACTGTATTAGACGTTAACGCACCATTAGCTGGTGATGTTGTAGAATACAACAAAAAAGCAGAAGAAGAGCCAACAGTGTTAAACTCAGCAGATCCAAAAGAATCATGGATTGTTAAATTAACAAACGTTGATGAAGCAGAATTTAACAAATTACCAGACTACAAATAATAATTAAAAATAACTATATTATATAGTAGATAAAAAGCAATTGAACCTAGTGTGTCAGTTGCTTTTTATTTATTTAAATAGCTATTTTTAAGGAAGAATAAACTGTAATATTATAATGTATATAGGATAATTATATAAAACGTTTGTGAAAATTTTAGATAGAAAATAAAAAAGGAAATATCACATAAATTATTCTGTAAAAACTGGATAAAATCAGATAAATTTTTTAAAATGAAACTACAAATTTATTTTCATGTAAAAAAACTGATAAAAACAATAAAATCCTTTAATTATTAAAGGCGAGAATCAACACGTCTGCGAAAAAAAAAAAAAAAAACGCTTACACCTTGTTGTTAAAACAAGATATGACTTTTATTGAATACTAAAATGTGTTATAATTATACCAAAAATATTATTTGAGTTATTATTTAAAAATAAAAATAAGAAAAAGAAAAGAGGTTTAGTAATTAAGATGAAGAAAGATAGAAAAGAAAAATTTTCTATAAGAAAATTTAGTTTTGGAGCGGCATCTTGTTTGATTGGGGCTCAAATTGCGATTTCGGGATTAGCAAATACGGCAGAAGCTGCGATGGTAACGACACGAAATGATAAAGGTCTTGTAACTTTATATGCAAATAGAGGGGAATCTCCTTATGATGCATATGCGATTGCTGTACATGATAGTATTAACGTTGATCGAGAAATTGTAGTAGATGTGGATTGGTCAAGTTACAGCAAGACAAATCCTTATGTAACAGTGACATATAAATATAATGGTGGATTTGGAGCTTCAAATTATGTTGCCAACTATGGTGGATCACGTCCGGATTATTGGTTTACTACACCAGTCGGAGCCCAAGAACCTTCAGAAATCCGTTTACAAACAGGTACAACTGACCGTGTAATGAAAAGTTGGAGTGCAGATTCTCCATGGGTTTCTTTTACAAACTCAGTAGGTTCACGTTACCAAACTAAAGAACAAGTAGACTCTATGGGTCTTGGAGACGATACAAAATGGGAACGTTATAATGATACAACTCAAGAGACGGGAAAAACATTCCACGGGGATATGGCAGGAATGTTTAATCACAGAATAGGTACACAAATTTCTGATAGTCCATCTGATCAAGGTATCTTTGAGAGTTTCCGAACTAATACTAAGAGTATTTACTCTGACTGGGATTTAGCAAGAAATGATAGAATTACAATTACTGCTAAATATAAAGTAGCGGATCCAACACTAAAAAATGGTAGAAGAACATTAGATTTTGGTGCAGGGGTTAAAGTAGGACGTGCATTACAACAATTACGTCATTTTAAAGTAGTAACAACTGAAATTCCAGTGTTATATCAAGATAAGGAATTGTTTGAGCCTGCATTGCCAGAACGTATTGGAGTAGTAGACACGGCTAACTTAACTTCAGAAGAAAAAACAGAATTAAAGAATAAAATTTGGGAGAAAAACCAAGCTACAAAGAGTGATGCTATCCCTGAACATTCACATAATAAATTTATAGAGAATGTTAAAGAAGGGGATAATGGTAGTGCTTCTGCAGATAGCAGTATCAGTATTGCAGCAGATGGTACAGCTACAATTACATATCTAGATGGTTCTACAGATACTATTCCTGGAACATCACTTGTTTATGAAAAACCACAAATTGACAATAATGAAACAACTGAAGGAAGTAAAGGAGAGTATAAATATTTAAAAAATCCATATGCAGTAAATAATATTAACAGTCTTACTGATAGTGATATTGAAAGTGCAAGACAGAAATTCTTCCAAGTAAATGGAATGAAAACAACTAAGAATGAGGATAACGATGATGTTATTCAAAGTGTAGGTGATACTTCAAAAACATCTAGTAACTTTATTGGAACTAGAATAGATTTTGATAAGAGAACAGGTGAAGGATACATTTATAGAGGAGATTCATTTACGGGGACGAAGTTACCTAAAGATGTCTTCTTTAAAGCAAAACCTGCAAAAGTATTCAGCGCTGATGAAGCTATTGAAAAAGGTAAACAAGCCATTGATAATCTAACGTATTTATCACCAAAAGAAAAAGAACACTATAAAAATCAATTAACTGGGAAAACAACTCAAGATGATATAAATAATGTTGTTAATATAGCAATTGCTAAAAACTCAGAAAATGAAAAAGCTATTGAAGCTAAAAAACGTCAAGTAAAAGATAAAATTAATTCAGCTAAGTATTTAACAGAAGCTGAAAAAGAAGCGTTAAGAAAACAAGTAGATAGCCAAGGTATTGAAGATCCAGGAAATGGCGATGGGACTGAAACTAAAGCGGCTGATTATACAAAAGAATTACTTGATAAAATCGGTCAACAAGCAGATGCTAAAAACTTAGAAAATGCTAAAAAATCTATAAAAGAAAAAATTGATCAAATTAAAGATTCTCTAAAAAATCCAACAGCTGATGAATACAAAACACAGATTGATGGAAAAACTACTGTAGCAGAGGTAGAGAAAGTTTTAGAAGAAGCTGAAAAACAAAAATCTAAAAATGAAGCTCAAAAAGCACAAGAAGAAGCTGAAAAACTAAAAGAAGAATATAAGAAACAAATTGATCAAATTCCAGGATTATCAGAAGCAGAAAAAGAGGGATATAAGAAACAAATTGATCAAGCTAAATCAAAAGATCAATTAGAAACTATCTTAAATGATGCTAAAGCTCAGGCTTCTCGAGAAAAAGCAAAACAAATAATCGAGAATTTACCTCATTTAAATAAAGCTCAAAAAGATGAATTGAAAGCAAAAGTAGAAAGCGCATCTGATAAGAATGAAATTGACGGTATTGTTTCTATTGCACAAGGTTTAGATTCTAAGATGGATTCTCTACAAAAATTAGTAGCAGAAGCTGAAAAAGTTAAAAATTCAGATAAATATAATACAGCAGATCAAGATAAGAAAACTACTTTTGATAAAGCGAAAGATGCAGCTTCAAAAGTAGCAGATAAAACAACAGCTGCACCAGAAAATGCAGCGGATACAACAGAGGTAACTGCATTAATAGATAAGTTGGCAAAAGCTATTGAAGAACTTACAGGGAAAAAAGTTGCTGTACCAGTATCGAAAGATGCTTTAAAAGCAGAATTAGACTTGAACAAAGATGATGCTGTTAAAAAATCACCAGCTTATGCTAAAGAAACAGATGCCGCTAAGAAAAAAGCTTACGATGATGCCTTAGTAAATGCTCAAACAGTGTATAATAATCCAGATGCTACTCAACCACAAGTAGATGATGCTCTTGATAAATTACAACAAGCACGTTTAGCTTTATCAGGTAAAGCAGAAGACTTCACTTTAGCAGTGACAGAAGCAGCAGAAATCTCTGTAGAACCTAAAGTAGGAGCGGAATTATCTGAAGCTGATAAAGGAACTGTAAAAGCTAAAGTAACAGCAAATGGTAAAGCATTAGACAATACTTATGTTGTGGAATATGGAGCTATTGCAGATAAAAATGGTAAGAAAGTAGTACCAGTAACAGTAACACGTGATGGTGTAGCAAAAACAATCGATGTAGAAGTAACTAAGAAAGCGGAAGAGTTCACATTAGCTGTAAAAGATGAAACAAAACCAGCTAAAATTTCAAAAGTACCAGTAGCAGGAGAAAGCTTAACAGCAGAAGACCAAGCGAAAGTAAAAGAAAAAGTAACAGCGAACGGAGATGCACTTAAAGGTACTGATACAGTAGCGTACGGAAAAATTACAGAAAAAGCTGGTAAGAAGGTAGTACCAGTAACAGTAACACGCGGTGGTGTAGAAAAAACAGTAGAAGTACCAGTAGAAGGAAACACTGCAGCGACAACAACACCGACAGCAGACACAGCGAAACTAAGCGAAACACCTAAGGAAAATGACACTATTACAAAACCAGAAGATGTAAAAGCAATCAAAGATGCCGTAAAAGTAACAGTACCAGCAGGGCAAAAAGAACCAACAAAAGCATTAGTTGATAATGGAAAAGTAGTAGCTGGAACAGACCAAAGTGCAAACGGTGGAGCAAATAACACAGGTAAGCCAGTAGTCAAAGTAGAAGTAACATATGCTGATGGAAGTAAAGATGTAGTAGAAGTACCAGTAGAAGGAACTGATGCTGCAAAAGCGACTCCGAAAGTGAAAGATGAAATCACATCAGGAGAAGTGCCAGTAAGTGTAGACCCATCTAAAGACAAAAAAGTAGCAGAAGCAGACAAAAAGGCAATTACAGACGCAGTAGAAGTACCGAAAGACCAACCACAACCGACAGACAAACAAGTTAAGAATGACGGAGCAATCGTGGATGGAACAGGAGCGAATGCAGGTAAGAAAGTAGTTGTAGTAGAAGTTACATATCCAGATGGATCAAAAGACGAAATCGAAGTACCAGTGAGAAAAGAAAAAGACGCAGACAAAGCAACTCCAAAAGTGAAAGAAGAAATCACATCAGGAGAAGTACCAGTAAGCGTTGATCCAGCGAAAGATAAAAAAGTAGCGGAAGCAGACAAAAAAGCAATTACAGACGCAGTAGAAGTACCAAAAGACCAACCACAACCGAAAGACAAACAAGTTAAGAATGACGGAGCAATCGTGGATGGAACAGGAGCGAATGCA
>NZ_DBHIUF010000019.1:0-5122 GCF_057272915.1 Gemella sp. | reverse complement strand
GGTAAGAAAGTAGTTGTAGTAGAAGTTACATATCCAGATGGATCAAAAGATGAAATCGAAGTACCTGTGAGAAAAGCGACTGATAAGGAAAAAGCCAAAGCTGACTTAACAGACGCAGCTAACGCAGAAAAAGGTGAAATCAGCGGAGACACAACTTTAACTGATAAAGAAAAAGAAGCCTTGAAAGCAAAAGTAGATGAAGCTAAGAAAGCTGCAGAAGATAAGATTAATAATGCGAAAACACCTGAAGAAATAGCGAAAGCAACAGAAGAAGGTAAAAAAGCAATCGCAGATGTTTATAATCCACAAACGTCTAAAGGTAAATCAACAAGTATCTTCAAACCAGAGTTAGACCTACAAACTGCTTTAGTATCAGGAAAAGCAACTGTTGAAAAAGGCAAAGACTTAACAGATGAAGAAATCCTAAAACAATTAGCACTAGCTGATGGAGTAACAGCGAAAGTTATCACTAAACCAACTACAACAGAAACAGGAACTAAAGAAGCAGAAGTAGAAGTAACGCTAGCTGACGGAACTAAAGTAACTGTAAAAGTACCAGTAGAAGTAGTAGCTTCATTAGAAACAGCTGATAAAGACAATGATCTTGCTAAAGCAAAAGAAGACGCTAAAAAACAAGTAGAAGACGCTGCTAATAAAAAACTTGATGAAATCAAGAAAGATAAAGATTTAACAGAAGATCAAAAACAAAAAGCTGAAGAAGAAATCAATAAAGCTAAAGAAGATGCTAACAAAGCTATTGACGAAGCATCATCAGCGGGAACAGCTAAACAAATCGCAGATCAAGCTAAAGAAAATATTGAAAAATATAATCCAAAAGCAGATACAGAAGTTAAGAAACCAGATGTAACAAACCTTGATGAAGAAAAAGCGAAAGCAAAAGCTGAAATACTAGAAGAAGCTCAAAAACGCATTAACGAAATCAAGAACAATAAAGATTTAACAGATGAAGAGAAACAAAAAGCTATCGAAGCTGTTAATAAAGCAAAAGATAAAGCTATCGAAGACATCAACAAAGGTCAATCTAAAGATGAAATCGATGCAGCTAAAGACAATGGTATTAAGAAAATAAATGAAGTTCAACCAGAGGGATCTATCGCATCTAAATTCGAACCAAAAGTTCCAAAAGACAAAGTGAAAGTAGAAAATCCATCGAAACTTTCAGATGAAGAAAGAGAACAAATTCGTCAAAACATTGAAGGAGCTAATACATTCCCAGATGGAACAACAGTAGAGGTTAAACCAGATGGAACAGCGGTAATCATATACAAAGACGGTTCAAGTGATATTATTTCTAAAGATAAATTAGCAACACCAGCTAAGAAAGAAACTGGAACAATTGCTTCAAGAACTGAGCCAGTTATCCCAGGAAAAACACAAGTAGGAAATACTACGAAGTTAACACCAGAAGAACAGGCTGCGGTTAAAAAAGCGGTAGAAGATGCAAATAAATTCCCAGCAGGAACTACAGTAGAAGTAAGACCAGATGGAACAGTAGTAATTACATACCCAGATAAATCTGTAGACACAATAACAGGGGATAAACTTGTAGAAAAATCTACAAAACAAACTACTCCAAAAGTTAAAACAGAAGCAGAGAAAAACCCAGTGAAAGTACCAGTAGCGCCTACACCTGTTGAAAATACTCACAACTTAACACCGGCAGAACAATCTGCAGTAGCCGTTAAGGTAAAAGCAGTAAATCCAGTAGCGACAGTCACAGTGTCTAAAGACGGAACAGCAACATTAACATATTCAGATGGTTCAGTAAACACAATTCCAGGAACAAGTCTAGTAGTAGCAAAAGATACTGAAAAAGAAGCTGCAACACAAGCTGCACAAAATTCAGCTGTGGTGCCAGCAACTACAGAAGTAGGAAATGCTCACAGCTTAACACCAGCAGAACAATCTGCAGTAGCAGCTAAAGTGAAACAAGCCAACCCAACTGCTACAGATGTTAAGGTATCTAAAGATGGAACAGCAACATTAACATATGGCGACGGTTCAGTAAACACAATACCAGGAACAAGTCTAGTAGTTCAAAAAGAAGAAGTTCCAACACAAGATCAACCAACAATCGCTGAGAAAACAAAAGTAATCATCCCAGCTAACCCTACAAAAGTAGCAGAAGCTACAAGATTAACAGATGCAGAAAAAGAAGCTGTTAAAAAAGCTGTAGTAGAAGCTAACGGATTTGGAAGCGATGTGAATGTAGAAGTAGCGGGAGACGGAACAGCGACAATCATCTTCTCAGATGGTTCAGCTATTACAATTCCAGGAAGTCAACTAGTAGCACAAGATCCAAAAGTTCACGATAGCAATAAAACAGATGCAGACAAAACAACTGTTAAAGCACCTGCTCAAAGAGTAGAAGTGAAAGACATAACACATTTAACAGATGAAGAAAAAGCAGCTGTTAAAAAAGCAATCGAAGCTGCCAACAACTTCCCAGCAGGAACAACAGTAGAAGTAGCGGGAGACGGAACAGCAACAATCACATTCCCAGATGGATCAGTAGCAACAATTCTAGGAAAAGATACTGTTCAACAATCAGCGCTAATTCAAGAACCTAAACCAGAATACACTCCAGACTCAACACCAGGTCAAGATAACGGAAATAATGGTGGTTCAGGAGCTGATGATGCCAATGCAGGAGCTGACGGAGATATGGGAGCAGCGAATGCAGACGCTAACAATGCAAACAAAGAAAATGCTAAAGGTGGAATCCAAGGAGTGTTAGCACACACAGGATTAGATAATACTGGTGGTCTAGGACTAGCAGGATTAGGATTAGCAATGCTAAGTGGATTATTAGCAACAGCTAAACGCAGAAAAGAAAAATAATTGCTAATCAACTATTAGCTTATAGTATAATAAAAAATGAATTTGGAGTGGGAGAATATCCTGCTCCAAATTTGTTATTATAGTTATTTGGTAAGTTCGGGACATGCTGAAAAGGGCTTTTTTTCGGCTCTTTGTCAAGTTCGATGCACAGGAAAAACGTAAGCGTTCAATAACAAGGTATCTATCCTCCAATCATAAAATACTTTATAATACAAACATAAAGAAGTAGGGGGTAGTGCTTTATTGGGATTCACATTCGCTGTATAAAAATTTTTTAGCTCTAATGAACTATGCGGAGGCAACTCGACAAAATTGATTTTTGAGTTACCCTTATAAATTTCTCGAAAATTAATTTTTATGAGTCGTTTTTTTGTTTGTATGAAATTTCAAATTTTTGGAAAAACTTATGGTGAAACTAATGTTATCATTAGAAAAAATATCCTCCATGAAGTATAATGAAGGTAAAGAATTATTAGGGATTATGGAAAATTAATAAATTAAAAAATAAATAGGGAGGTTTCCAACATGGAAAACATAAGACATAAAAACATAAAACCAACTTATGATTTGGTAGTAAAAAAAGTATTTCGTAACGAAGAAGTAGCATTGCAGTTTGTAAAAGATATTTTTGAATTACCGGCGAAAAGCGCTAAGTTAATTGAGGGGAATCAAATATTCACAGCAAATAGTAACGTAGAGTCGGACTTTAATATAGCAGTTGATATTCTCGTTGAATTAGACAACCATGCTCAAGTTATTATCGAGGTGCAACTCGCTAAGCAAGTATTCTTCATTAATCGCATTTGGGCATATTTATGTAAGCAAGTCAACGACAATATCGAAAGATTAAAACAAAATGAAAAAGAGCAGCTCGCTATTTATAAAAAATTACCACCGGTGTACGTTGCAGCTATCGTCGATAAAAACTACTTTGAAGGCGATGAAGCTATAAGTACTTTTTTAATCAAAGAAGAAACAAGAAACACAGAATTGAAAATGTACGTAGAAAATAACACGAAAGATATTCCGTTATTAAAAATAGTATTTTTAGAATTAAAAAAATACAAAGAGAATTTAAACAATGATTATAAAAAAATTAGATGGCTGGAATTTTTTGGAAACAAACAGTACACAAGTGAACCCGACGATGTACTTATTCAAGCTGATAATTTATTAAATCTTAGAAATTGGACTAAGGAGGAGAAACGTATGTACGATGAAGCAACAAGGCAACAAGACCACTACTGGGCATCATTAACTTATGCACAAGAAGAGGGTATGAGATTAGGGATTGAACAAGGAATTGAACAAGGACGTGCTGAAGGTATTGAACAAGCTGTTATTACTCTAATGAAAAATGGTTATATTTCCGCTGAAGTAGCTGCAGCTCAATTAAAAGTTGATATCGAGGACTTAGATAAGTATTTATAATAAAGTCTAATCAAAGTTTCATATTTCCTTGTGCAAGCTGATAATTTATTAAATTTTAGAAATTGGAGCGAGGAGGAAAAACGTATGTATGATGAAGTAACAAGACAACAAGATCACCTCTGGGCATCATTAACTTATGCACAAGAAGAGGGAATAAGGCAAGGGATTGAACAAGGTCACGCTGCAGGACGAGCAGAAGGAATGAAGCTAGGCATTGAACAAGGAAAAGAAAATACAATTATTTCTCTCTTTAAAAAAGGATATATCAATAAAGAATTAGCAGCAGAAGAACTGAAAATCGATGTTAAAGAATTAGATAAATATTTATACTAAATTTGTCAATTCATTCTAGGTTAGCCTTTGTCCAAGCTGATAATTTGTTAAATCTTAGAAACTGGACAAAGGAGGAGAAATGTATGTATGATGAAACAACGAGGCAACAAGAGCACTACTGGGCATCACTAGCTTATGTACAAGAAGAGGGACACGCCGCAGGACATGCCGAAGGAGTGAAGTTAGATATTGAAAAAGGATGCATTGCTGGAAGAGGAGAAGGAATTGAGAAGCTCAAGTTGTTAGACGTACTGAAGGAAAGAAGTTAGGTATCGAACGAGGAAGAAGAGTAAGAGTGAAATACGTTGATTTTCCTAATAAAAAATGGTTATATTTCTCCAAAAGTTGCTGCTGAAAAGCTAAATATTATCATCAATAAATTGGATAAATATATAGAATAAGAAAAAAGTGGACTTGATAAAATGTTTTATTTCATTTTATCGGTTCTTTGTCAAATTCGGTTGATTTTGAAAATTAGGAGGAAGCTATGCTATAT
>NZ_DBHIUF010000018.1:0-31373 GCF_057272915.1 Gemella sp. | reverse complement strand
ACTGCGTCTATGAGTTCTCATATACACTTTGTTAAAATTTAGGACTTTTGGGTCAACCTCTTAGATATTTAATCTATTTTTCTGAATAAACAAAGGAGATCCTATGGCAAAAAGAAAAAAACAACAATTATCATTGTTTTCATTAATTTCTATTGCTATAGTAATTTTAGCTGCATTTGCTATTACATACTATACCAATAAATCGGCAAATAAAAGTACGAATACTGCAACTTTTGCTAGTGTTTCAAAAGTACCCAATGATATACTTAACTCACTTACAGCACCTAAAGAAAGTGAAGCAACTGATAATAATAAGTACAAAATATTAAATAATAATAATCCATACTTCGCTAAAGAAGACTTATCTACTACATCATTTGAAAACTATAGTCCTTTAGATAAGTTAGGTCGTGTTGGACAAGCAAACGGAATTATAGGTATTGATTTAATGCCAACTGATAAGCGCGAAGAAATTGCACATGTTCGCCCTAGTGGATGGCAAAGTAATCGTGGTGCTCATGTCTATGATAGATCACATTTAATAGCATTCCAACTTGCCGGAGAAAATGACAATGATAAAAACTTAATGACAGGAACAAGATTTATGAATCTTAACATGATACCTTTTGAAAATGAGGTTGCTGATTATGTTAAAAAAACTAAAAAGCACGTTAGGTATCGTGTAACTCCTGTTTTCAGAGGAGATGATTTAGTTGCACAAGGCGTAATTATGGAAGCAATGTCAGTTGAAGATAATGGTAAAAGTGTTAAATACAACGTATTCTTACCAAACTTCCAAAAAGGAATCACTATCGACTATAAAACAGGGAAATATACTGTAAAATAGAATTAAGACTTCGA
Source organism: Gemella sp. (assembly GCF_057272915.1). Lineage (NCBI taxonomy): Bacteria > Bacillati > Bacillota > Bacilli > Caryophanales > Gemellaceae > Gemella > Gemella sp. The sequence goes on along the minus strand of NZ_DBHIUF010000018.1, from coordinate 30,512 downwards.
ACCTTAAGTTCGAAGTCTTTTCTTAATCTTTCTTTATAAATTTTTCTGCAATTGCTAAACTTATTACTAACAATAAAATTGCTCCAGCCCATATTAATACACTGTAAGGATCATCGTGTTGAACTATTATTAATCTTATAATTGCTGTTATTCCAATATAAATAAAATATCGAAGAGGAAAATGATAATTATTTTTAAAATATTTTACTATTAAAGCCACAAATTCGAAATATAGGAAAAACACCAATATCCCCTCTACAAAATGTTGATAATTCCCTTGATCTGCTAAAAATTTAGTACCTTCATAAAATATTTCTTTCGCTTCCATTATTAATCCAAATGATAATAGCACTCCTATAATTAACAATCCTATATTCATTATCCAAAGTAAAACATCAGATATTATTTTACTAAATTTTTCCATTTTTCACCTCATTACCATTAATACAAGAACAATTATATCATAATAAATATTAATATAATAATAAAATTACTTATGAAATTATATGTACTTCTAAGTTTTTCCTATGCTATAATATGGAAAAGGAGGTTTTTATGATTACACTTAAAAAAATAGAAGAAAAACATCTACCTGATTTATACAATGTAATTTACTCATCAGACACTCCTGAATGGAGTAAATATAATGCACCGTATTTTAACGAATTTAAATTTATAGATTTAGAAACTTTCTTACTAAAAAATCATCATGAATATTTCATAAGCGAACGAGTCTTAGGCATATTTTTTAACGATAAACCAATCGGTATTGTTACTTATTATTGGGAAAGCTTTGCTACTCGTTGGCTAGAAATTGGAATTGTAATATATGATCAGAATGTTTGGGCAAAAGGTATAGGATATGCAGCTTTACATAAGTGGATTGAGCTGTGTTTTAATAGATTTCCTGAAATACAACACATTGGACTTACTACTTGGAGTGGAAACACAAGAATGATGAAACTTGCAGAAAAACTAGGACTTCTTTGTGAAGCAAGAATTAGAAAAGTTAGATATTACAATGGCATTTACTACGACTCAATAAAATATGGTATATTAAGAGAAGAGTTTAATTCTATTAGTTACTAGGAGGATAAAAATGATATTTCAATATGGAACTATGGCAGGAATTATAGAAGGCGCTTATAGTGGAAGCCTAACTATAGAAGAACTACTAAAATACGGTGATTTTGGAATTGGTACTTTTGATGGCATTGATGGTGAAATGGTAATTTTAGATAGTAAAATTTATAAAACAGATTATTTCGGTAATTCATATCTTCAATCAATTAAAGAAAGTACACCATTCGCTACAATTACTACATTCGAAAAAGAATACCAAAAATTTGATAATTTTACGTTTGAAAACTTATTAGAAAAAGTTCAAGATTACTTAAATAAAAATTATTTTTATGCTATAAAAATTTCAGGGAACTTTAAGAAAATGAATACTAGATCTCCAAAAAAACAAGAAAAACCATATCCACCTCTATTAGAAGTACTAGAGAATCAAAATATTTTTCATTATGAAAATACACAAGGTACAATAGTTGGTTTTTTCTCTCCTTATTACGCTCAAGGACTAGGCGTTGGTGGATTTCATTTACACTACATTAGTAATGATTTAAAAGCAGGTGGTCATATCTTTGATTTCGAAATATTAAACGGTCTTGTAGAAATTTCTAAACCTTTAAATTATTCATTAAAATTACCAGAAAATGTCGAATATCAAAATATAAAAATAGATGAAACAACTCTTCATCAAAAAATCAGTATCGCAGAAGTTAAAAACTAAAAATTAAAATTACACTAGGAATTTAAGTAGTAAAATACACCTATATTCCTAGTGTATTTTTTCTCATACCCTAAATTTGACAGAAATCCATTATAAAGAAAAAAGATGACTAGCAAATCGCTAGCCATCTTTTTCTTTATAAACTATTATTTAGTTTTTTTCTTAGGTGCATGTAGACATAAGTCAACACAGTCAGTCATAGCTTCATATAAAGCTTCAGAGAATGTTGGGTGACCATGGATAATATCCATAACGTCATCAATTGTCATCTCTGTTTGAATTAAAGTAGATCCTTCGTTGATTAACTCAGCTGCAACTGGTCCTACAATGTGGATACCTAAGATTTCTCTGTATTTAGTATCCATGATTACTTTAACAAATCCTTCACCTTGGTTAGATGCTAATGAACGTCCGTTAGCTGCAAAGTTGAATTTACCAACTTTGATGTCATATTTTTCACGAGCTTGTTCTTCAGTTAAACCAACCATTGCGATTTCTGGGTGAGTGTAAATTGCTGCTGGAGTAGCTTTAAGATCAACTTTTTTGTGGTGACCCATTGCGTTTTCTGCTGCAACTTCTCCCATCTTGAATGCTGCATGAGCTAACATCTTAGTTCCGTTAATATCACCAGGAGCGTAAACACCTTCAACAGATGTTTCCATGTACTCGTTAACTTTAACACGACCACGTTCCATTTCGAATTGATCTGCTAATTCTCCAAGACATGTGTTGTCTGGAACACGTCCAATTGATAATAATACTTTATCTGCAACGATATCTTCTTTTCCTTCAACTTTAACTACTACTTCTTGACCTTTGTCAACGATTTCTAATAATTTAGTTGATGTAAGAACTTTAATACCTTGTTTTTTGAATTGTTTTTCTAATGCTGCAGATGCATCTTTATCCATTCCAGCGATTAAACGATCAGCCATTTCAACGATAGTTACTTCAGATCCGAAAGTAGAGAATGCTTGTCCTAACTCAGATCCGATAACTCCTCCACCGATAACTGCTAAACGAGCTGGTACTTCATTAATATCTAAGAATTCATCACTTGTAAGAACTTTATCACTATCCATTCCTGGAATATTAATTCTACTTACTTTTGATCCACCAGCTAAGATTACTCTGTCAGCATCAATTGTTTCTTTTCCATCAACAGAAACTTTTTTATCAGCTGTTAATTGTCCAACACCGTTAAATACTTTAACACCGTAAGATTTAAGTAATCCTCCAATTCCTCCTGATAGAGTTTTAGAAATTTTATTCTTAACTGCTACAGTTTGTTCCATGTCAACTGAGAATGCATCATTTACAAGTTTAATACCACGGTCTTTAGCAGAACGGATGTGGTTGATAATTTCAGCATTGTGTAGGAATGTTTTTGTTGGAATACATCCACGGTTTAGACATGTTCCACCTAGTTCACGATTTTCTACTAATGCTACTTTACCACCTAATTGAGCGGCTTTAATAGCTGATACATATCCTGCAGGACCTCCACCAACTACTACTACGTCATATTCACCACGACGTTCGCGTTTTGGTGCTTCTTCTCCTGCTTTAGTTTCAGGTACTTTAACATCTGCTGCAACTTCTTTAACGATTTCTTGAGCTGCTGCAGTAGTGCTGTCTCCTCCAGGAACTGCTTCTCCAGGTTGTCCAATCCATGCAATAGTTTGAACTACTGGTACAACTGATCCAGCTGGGTGTACAATTTTTAATAAAGTTCCGCTTGCTTCAGCTTCTACTTCCATGTTTACTTTATCTGTTACGATTTCAAGTAGGATTTCACCTTCTTTTACTTCGTCACCTTCTTGCTTAAACCATTGTACGATTTCGCCTTCTTCCATTTCACTTCCGGCTTTTGGCATTATAACTTCAACTGCCATGTTTTAATCACTCCTTATACACTTTATCTTGTTTTCATAAATATTATATCATTATTAGATTAGTAATGATAATGGATTTTCGATAGCTTCTTTCAGAGTCTTCATGAATTTAGCTCCTTCTAATCCGTCAACAACACGGTGGTCCGCTGTTAATGTTAATGTCATAATAGGTCTTACAGTAACCTCACCATTAAATACCACTGGTTTTGGTACAGTAGCACTTACACCTAAAATAGCTGTATTTGGTTGGTTAATGATTGGTACGAAGCTCTTAACTCCATACATACCTAAGTTACTAATTGTAAATGTAGAATCTGCCATTTCATCTGGTTTTAATTTACCAGCAAGAGCTTTTGTTGTAATTTCTTTAGAAGCTACTACAAGCTCTTTAAGGCTCATCTTATCAGCACCTTTAATTACTGGTACTACTAATCCACTATCCATACCCACAGCGATTGATAAGTTTACATAGTGGTGTAAGTACATTTCTTTTTCATCACCTGATAATGAAGCATTTACATATGGGTGTTTCATTAATGACTTAATTACAGCTAATGAAATAAAGTCTGTAACTGTTGCTTTTTTACCTGTTTCTTCGATAATTGCATCAACAACTTTTTTACGTAAAGCTAATAATTCAGTCATATCAACTTCAACGTTTACAACGAATGTTGGTGCACTGAAGTAAGATTCACTCATACGTTTAGAAATAACTTTACGCATTGGTGACATTGGTACAGTTTCAACAACACCCCATTGATTTTCATTAGGTGCTTTAGCAGATTTAGCGCTTGCTGGTGCAGCAACTTCAGCACTTGCAGCAGCTTCACTTGCACTTCCGTTAAGAACAGAAAGAACATCTGCTTTCATAATTTTACCTTTTGGTCCAGTTCCAACGATACCGTCAGTATTAATTCCTTCAACTTCTGCAATACGTGCAGCAAGTGGAGACATTTTAGCTTTTGCATTTAGTTTATAATCAACTACATCTTCTTTATGAACACGACCTTTAGCTCCAGTACCTTTTACTTGAGATAAGTCGATTCCATTTTCACGAGCATATGCTCTAGCCGCTGGTGTAGCACGAAGTCCAGAGTTGTCGAATACTTCTACTTCTTGAGCAGGAGCTGCTTCAACTTTAGCTTCAACAACAGCTTCTTCAGCTGGCGCTGCTGCAGCCGCAGGTACTGTTCCAGCTCCAGGTACAGCTTCTCCAGGTTGTCCAATCCATGCGATAGTTTGAACTACTGGTACAACTGATCCAGCTGGGTGAACGATTTTTAGTAAAGTTCCGCTTGCTTCAGCTTCTACTTCCATATTTACTTTATCAGTTACGATTTCAAGTAAAATTTCACCTTCTTTTACTTCGTCACCTTCTTGCTTAAACCATTGTACGATTTCGCCTTCTTCCATTTCACTACCGGCTTTTGGCATTATTACCTCTACTGCCATATTCTATTCACATCCTTCACTAACTAAATTTTTATTTTTTGTTTACAGCTTTTCTAATAGTTTCTTTGATGTCTTCTACATCAGGTACAACTAATTTTTCTAAGTTTTTAGCTGATGGAATGTGTGTGTCAGCACCAGCAACACGGTAAATAGGGCTATCTAAGAAATCAAATGCATCACTTTCTGCGATACGGGCAACGATTTCTCCACCGAATCCACCAGTTTTGAATGAGTCGTGACATACTACTAATTTTCCAGTTTTCTTAACTGATTCAACAATTAGATCAGTATCTAGTGGTACTAATGTAATTGGGTCAAGTACTTCTACTGAGATTCCTTCTTCTTTTAATTCTTCAGCTGCTTTTAAGCTACGCTCTAACATTCTTCCCCAAGATACTAATGTTACATCAGATCCTTTAACTTTGATGTCACCTTGACCGATTACACCAATTTTACCTACTTCTACTTCACCTTTACGTCCGAATAACGCTTTTGGTTCAATGTAGATAACTGGGTTGTTATCTCTGATTGCAGCTCTTAAGATTGAGTAAACATCTCCAGGAGTACCTGGTGCTACTACTTTAAGACCAGGAATGTGACAGAACCATGCTTCTAAAGCTTTACAGTGTTGAGCTGCAGCTCCAGTACCAGATCCTGATGCACAACGATATGTAACTGGTACTTGTACTTCTCCACCTAACATATAACGCATTGGTGCAGCTTGGTTAACGATCGCATCCATACCGATTGTTACGAAGTCCATGAATGTTACGTCAACGATTGGACGCATACCTACTGACGCAGCACCAGCAGCAGAACCACAGATTGCAGCTTCACTGATTGGTGTATCAATAATACGTTCAGGTCCAAATTCTTCTAACATACCAACTGTAGTACCGAAGTCTCCTCCGAAGATACCAACATCTTCACCCATTAAAAATACATTTTCATCTTCACGCATTTCGTGAGTCATAGCTTCTTTTATGGCTTCACGAACTGTCATAATTTTTGTTTCTTTAGTCATAACTATTAATCTCCTATTATATAAAATATTATTTAAATTATTTTAAGCTAAAATATTAGTCAGCGTAGTTATCTTGGAACGCAATTTCACCATCTGCAAATGGTGATTCTTTAGCGAATTCTACAGCGTCATCGATAGTTGCTTTAGATCTATCTTCGATTTCTTTTAATTCTTCTTCTGTAGCAATTCCGTTTTCTAATAAGTAGTTTTTATATTTTACGTTAGGATCTTTAAGTTTCCACTCAGCTACTTCTTCACGGCTACGATATTTACCAGCGTCTGATGCAGAGTGTCCGAACCATCTGTATGATACTGCTTCTACTAAAACAGGACCTTTACCACTTCTAGCATGTTCGATAGCTTCTTGCATTGCATCATATACTGCTAATACGTCGTTTCCATCTTCAACGTGAATACCTTTGATTCTGTATGAAGCTGCACGTTCAGTAATTTCTTTAACACGCATACATCTTTCTTGAGCCATTGAGATACCATATTTATTGTTAATTACGTAGAAAATAAGTGGTAAATCCCAGTTAGATGCCATATTTAAACATTCGTGGAAACTTCCTTCGTTAGTAGCTCCGTCACCCATACAACAAATAACAATGTTACCTGTTTTTTTCATTTTTTGAGCTAAAGCGGCACCAGTACTTAAACCGTGTCCACCACCAACGATACCGTTACATCCCATGTTACGTTGTTCAAGGTCATAAACGTGCATACTTCCTCCACGTCCTTTACATTGACCTGTCGCTTTACCAAGGATTTCAGCCATCATACGATCAATTTCAATTCCTTTAGCAATTGTTTGACCATGTCCACGGTGATTAGAATACATTAAGTCTTCTTTTCTTAATGGATAGATAGCTCCAACGTTAGCTGCTTCCTCCCCTACTGAATAGTGAGTCATACCGTGAACTAAACCACGAGAGTATAGTTTACTCAACTCCATATCAAAATCTCTAATAAGTTGCATTAGTTCGTACATTTCTAAATGCTCTTGTTTAGTTAAATCTTTTGATGTTTTTACCATAATAACCTCCAAAGTTTGTATATATATTTATTAAATGTATATAAATTATTTATTAATCATATATTACACTTAATAATATACTATTTTTCTCGAAAAATGTCAAATCTATAAACTCAATTAAGTAATAATATTTATCTCAATAATATTTATTCGTTCAACATTAACATAAATCTAACTTGTAATAGTACAGTTGTGATGGGATGTTAATTTCCACTATATTTCATCTGTATTTTTTCCTCTTAACAGTTGGAGATTTGACTATAAAAGCCATAAATACAGTTCTCACCACCACTATAAAACTCTCTATGTTTTTATAATTTTTATAAAGATATGTATATTATTAATATTCATTACTATCTTTACACTTTATATAAATTAACCGTTTATTTTACTTGATTTACTTATAATATCTCATTAAAAATTGAACTTAATTAATCATTTTTTTAAATATACGTAAACTGTAAATTATTGAAAACATAATGAAAATATAGGCAAACATCTTGCATTAGTACAGTTTTTTATATATAATGTTTATATACAAATTTTCAATTTAGGAGGAATTATAATGATTCTTAATACTATTTGGGAACAACAGTATAATCCAATGGGTAATATTTGGTTATCTGCAGGTGTTGCTGCTCTTCCTATAGCTATATTTTTAATTTCATTAGTAGTTTTTAAACTAAAAGGTTATACAGCCGGAGGTTTAAGTATTCTTAGTGCAGCAATCGTAGCTGCTCTATGTTATAAGATGCCTGTAGATAAAATTGCAGGAGCTGCAGAACAAGGTATCGTTTCAGGTTTATGGCCTGTTGCTAGTATCGTTCTTGCTGCAATCTTCTTATACAAATTAACAGTTAAAATGGGATTCTTCGATGTAATGAAACAAAGTATCTCATCTATTTCACCAGATAAAAGAATTCAAGTTCTTTTAATTGCATTTTCTTTCAATGCATTCTTAGAAGGTGCTGCAGGATTCGGTGCTCCAGTTGCTATTACAGCTGCAATTTTAGTAGGTTTAGGTTTCAAACCTTTACAATCTGCTGCAATTTGTTTAGTTGCTAACATCGCTGGTGGTGCTTATGGAGCAATGGGTATTCCAGTAACGGTTCCAGCTACATTAACAGATTTAGATGCTTTAACACTTGGTAAAAATACATCATTAATCTTATGTCTTGTTACAGTTATTATTGCATTCCTTATTGTATTTATGGTTGATGGATTTAAAGGAATCAAAGAAACATTCCCAGCAATCATTGTTTCTGGTGGTGGTTTCGCAGTAACACAATTTATTTTCTTAAACTTCGTAGGACCAGAACTAGTTAACGTTTCTTCAGCTATCGTGAGTTTACTTGCTTTAATCGTATTCTTAAGATTCTGGCAACCAAAACAACAACTTACTGCTGAAGCAAAAGAAATTTCTAAAGATAAAGAAACTCTATCAGCTAAAGAAGTTGTTAGAGCATGGACACCGTTCATTCTTTTAACTTTATTCGTTACTTTACTAAACACTGGATTCTTCAAACAATTAATCCAAGCTGCAAACCCTAAAACAGGTCAAGCAGCAGGAGCTTTAAACTCACTAATTTTCAACTTCCCATACTACATTGATGGTACAGTTGCACGTGTTGCTCCTATCGTAAAACAACCTGCGCCAATTAAAGCAGTATTTAGTTTTGCTCCATTTACATCAACTACAACAGCGATTGTACTTGCTGCAATTCTAACAATTATTATTTTCAGAGTTAACAGCCGTATTGTTATTTCAACAATTAGAGAAACTGCTGTTGAATTATGGGGACCAATCTTAACAATCTGTTCAGTACTTGCTTTTGCCTACATTTCAACATACTCTGGAATGTCATCAACATTAGGATTAGCATTTGCTAACACTGGTAAAATCTTCCCACTATTCTCTCCAATTTTAGGATGGATCGGGGTATTCTTAACAGGATCTGTTGTTAACAGTGGATCATTATTTGCTGGTTTACAATCAGTAACTGCATCTCAAATTGGAATTGATCCTTCATTACTTGTAGCTGCTAACATAATTGGTGGAGCTATCGCTAAAATGATCTCTCCTCAATCTATCGCAGTTGCAGCAGCAGCCGTTGGATTAGTTAACAGAGATAGCGAAATCTTCGCTAAAACAATTAAATGGAGTGTTATACTTCTTGTTCTTGCAGGAGTTCTTAACCTTCTTATTACACTTAGATAATTTTAAGTTAATGAAAAAAGAAAAAAAGAGATTTGGTAAAATACCAAATCTCTTTTTTTAATATTATGCGGCATGTTTATCGCAATGACAATCTCCTGTCTTGCAGTTTCCACATTCGCAATCTTCTTTTGCATTATGGCACCCACAAGCACAACCTTCTTTACATTCACATGTTCCTTCAATACAGTTTCCACATTTACAATCTTCTACTGCATCATGGCAGTGACAGTGGTGTTCGCATTCGCATTTGCTCATATTAATCGCCTCCGTATTATTTAATTAATTATTCTATAGTTAAATTTTATTATGTTTTATATAACAAGTCAATAGATTCTCGTCTTAAGTAACTATTACGATTTACACATCCTTAAATCGTAATGAAATCGAATTTGAATTAAAATTAAATATAGGTAGAAATACTACTTTGGGGCTGACCTAAAAGCCCTAAAATTTAACAAAGTTCACATGAGAACTCATAGACGCAGTGGTTTATTGCTATCTAAAATTCGCTTTTTAAAAGCTTTTTAGATAGCTAATAAACTGTGCGGGGGTGACTCGACAAAATCAATTTCTTTGAAATCACGATTTTTGAGTCACTCCCATTTTATAAATTATTCACTAATAACTATTTCATCAGCTATAGAAAAAAATCTCTCTTAGAATAAAAAATATGATATATAATATTATCCTACTTGTATTTTTTATGTTATAATGAAACTGAAATAAAGAACTTAAAACTTAGTCAATTCTACTTTTATAATTCTTTATATATTACTTTTCATATGAAAAAGGGAGGGAATTATATGAAATATAACAAATACTTAATTATCACTTTTCCTATTTTAATCATACTGGTTTCGGCATTTTTTTATACAAAAAATATCATCTATTTCTACTTAACTATTCCGATATGTGTCTATGTAAGCTTTGTAAGATATTATCAAGAAAAAAATAAGTTATTAATAAAAACAAATAAAGTTTTGAATCTATTAAAGTATGAATTTACTATGTACACTGTAGCAGTACTAACATTATACTCAACATCTTCACTTAGCTTTATCAGTAAAACTAAAAGCGTAGAATACACCTATATTGCATGTGGAATTTCTGTAGCTTTACTGCTATTAACTGGAGTAATTCATATCAAACGTACTCTTCTTATAAGAAAAGAACTACGAAAAAATAATTCTAGATAGCAAAAAAAGAAATCAGCTCACTATCGAACTGATTTCTTAATTTTTCTTGTACTAAAATATTTATTAAATGACTCTTCTATATCTTTTACAGCTACTACACTTATTAATAAAACTGCTAGTATAAAAATTCCTAGTATTATAAATGATGGATTTTCTACATAGTTTATATAAATTACAAACGGAAGACTAGAATAAAATCCAATTGTTAAACTTTTTACAATAATAGATATAACTAATGTACAAAGTATTAAGATTAAGAATAAATTTAATGATAATGCTGCTAAACAACCAAAGAATGTCGCAACTCCTTTACCACCTTTAAACCTAAAGATAATAGGTTTTATATGACCTAATAATACTAAAATTATACAAATATATATAATTTTTGAATCAACATCTAATATTTTCAGTAATATAACCACAAAAAAGCCTTTGAAAAAATCTACTGCTAAAACAAATAAAAATGATCTAGGACCTAAAACACGTCCCGCATTTCGTGCTCCAACATTACCAGAGCCTTTATTAGTAAATTCTTCTTTATAAATCTTTTCTAATAATTTTCCACCCATTACATTTCCAATAAAATAGGCAACTATCGCATAAATTATCGTCGTAATCATAACTTTTCTCCTCTCTTAAATTTATCTTTTATCATTCTAATTCCTTCACTTAGGAACATAAAACATCCAATGGAGAACGGAACAACATAATATGATAATCTATATATTATAATTGTCGCACCTATAATCTCTGGATTTATCCCTAAGTTCTTAAGCCCTATAAGAACTAAAGTATCAAAAGTACCTAATCCTCCTGGAATCATAGTTAATAAGCCTACTATTGAAGCTACTATTATAACTCCCATAATCTGTAATTCCTTATCAGCTACCAAATCTCCCGTATAAAAATAAAGAATCATAAGAATAATAAGGGCTGCAAATACCCATTCTAAAAAAGAAATTACTGTCAATTTAACACTTAAATATCTATCCGTTCTAATTCTTGGTTTTCTCAAATTAAAAAATAGATACAATGGTAAAAATAAAGACATCAATATTAATGAATAATAAAAGATTTTATTATTAGCATATAACGCTTGTCCTGGAAAAACATTTAGTACTACAAAAATTGACAATAGACTGATTCCAGAAAGCATAGAAATAAGAATCATCCCTATTGCAGTAACCAATGTTTTTCCATTTTTTGTATATGGTTTATACATATAATATCTAAGTCCGGCACCAATAAAACCACCAAAACCTAAAACCATATTTAATGTGTTAGTCATAAAACTAATTTTAAAAATACGGAATGAAGACATATTTTTTGTTAAATTAATCGCCTTTAGCACAAAATAATCATAAAGACATAAAATACTTATACCTAATAAGCCGAACAATAACACTACTACAAACTTAATCTCACCTATAGCTAGCGTAAGATGATGTATTTTTTTTAAATCTAAACTAACAATCTCTTTTTTAAAATAGGAAAAAATTAAATAAAATATCAATAATCCTAAACTTATCTGAATTATATTCTTCAAATAATTGAAAGATCTTCTTTCTGTAATATTTTTCATTTTTCTTTTCCTTAAATAATATTTATCTACTTTATCTTAACATTTTATAGCACATTTTTCAATACAATTAATTACATAAAATTATGACTATAATATTTTTTAATCTACATATTCATACAACTTATCTTCATATTCATTATATAATTCTGGATAACCTTTTTTTACAGCTTTTAAAAATGTTTTTCGAATTTTATTGACTTTTTGTACATAAATCAGAATAAACATCAATGTAAATATTACAATATACAAAATTAACATATCAATTATAAACGCTCTATAGGCTCCTTGATAGAATCCAAGACATAATATGAGTGAAACAATAAAAAATACCATTACTACTGAAGCTTTAAAACCTTTTTTGTATCTTATATAATCATCTTTCACAATTTTACAGATTATATCTAATTCTTCTTTTGTATAAGCTCCACTTTTAATTGATTTCAAAGTATATCGTGGTAGTTTTTCAGATGTCAATATTAAAAATAATTTCGATAATATAGTTATCATACTTTCCCTCCTACTTCACATAAATATTACAGCAAAGAAAAGCTTTTTGCCCTCCTTTGCTGATTAATAATTGATTTTAAAGTTTTTTTATTAACTCTGTAGTTAATATAGATGAATTTACTGCAGCTATTTGTAAGAATTCATCAAAAGTAACTCTAGTTCCTTCTTCTGCCTTATCACTTACACTACGGCAAACTATAAATTTTGTTCCAAATTGGTAACAAGTTTGAGCAATCGCTGCTGCTTCCATCTCTACTACTTGCATATTAGGAAAATTTTTCAATATTCCTTTTTTCAACTCTTTATTAGAGATAAATGAATCTGATGTTCCAACTAAACCTAAGTGAATATTATGCTCTGGTAAACTTATCTCCGAAGCTAATTCTTGTAGTTTTTCATCACTCTTATATGCTGCTGGCATTTGTGGTACTTGACCAATTTCATAGCCAAACTCTGTCGCATCAACATCAAAATGTCTTACTTCTGTTGCAACAATCATGTCACCAATTTCCATATCACCTTGTAAAGCTCCACATGTACCTATATTAATCACATATTCAGGTTTATAATGGTCTAATAATAGAGTTGTAGCAATAGCAGCATTCACTTTACCTGGTAAACTTAACATAAGAACAATATCACGCCCTTCATATTTACCTTCATAAAATGTTACATGTGCTATTTTTTTTTCTTGCAAATCTTCAATTTTTTCTTTAATTATAGCCACTTCTTCTGGCATTGCACCAATTAACGCTATCATAATATTATTCTACCGCTAAAATTTTAATATCCATTGAATCTTCTGGACCTGTTGGTAATGAAACTTTCGCTACATCTCCAACTTCTTTTCCTAATAAAGCTTGTGCTACAGGAGATTCATTCGAAATCTTATATTCAAACGGATTAGCTTCTGCACTACCTACAATTTTATATTTTTCCGTTAAACCGTCTGGTAATTCTTGGTAAGTTACCGTATTACCAAGACGAATTGAAGTCGATTTTTCATCTAATTCAATAATAACAGCATAACGAATCATTTGTTCCATTTCTAGAATTTTACGTTCGATATGTCCTTGCTCATCTTTTGCTGCATCATATTCAGAGTTCTCAGATAAGTCCCCGAAACTACGTGCAATTTTAATTTTTTCAATTACTTCTGGACGTTTTACTTTTTTATAATGTTCTAATTCTTCAACAAGTTTGTCATAACCTTCTTGGGTCATTTGATATTCTAATTTTTCTTCTAAAGCCATTGTGGTACTCCTTTTTTTAGTCTACTCTATATTATATCGTTTTTTTCATTATTTTGCTAGTAGCGATTTAATTTTTGTTATTAAAATATCAATCGCTATATCATTATATCCGCCATCAGGAACAATAATATCAGCATATTGCTTAGTTGGTTTAATATATTTTTCATGCATTGGTCTAACTGACACTAAATACTGATTAATTACTGATTCTACAGTTCTTCCACGCTCATTAATATCACGTAGTAGTCTTCTTAAAATACGTAAATCACTTGGTGTATCAACAAAAATTTTAATATCCATTAATTCACGTAGTTTTTCTGAATAAAGACCAAACATACCTTCGATAATAATTACATCCTTAGGTTCTTGATGTTTTTGTTCTTTACTTCGAGTATGATTTACATAATCATAAACAGGAAGTTCAACAGCTTTCCCATCGATTAACTCTAATAAATGATTATAAAGTAGCTCATTATCAAAAGCACTTGGATGATCGTAATTCGTCTTAACTCTCTCATCCATCGTCATATGACTTTGATCTTTATAATAATAGTCTTGCTCGATTAAAGCCACTTTATCTTGAGTTAACTCGTCTATAATTCTTTTTGTAACGGTCGTTTTACCACTACCGCTTCCTCCAACAATACCGATAATTTTTGGTTTATCTGTAGCCATTAGCGTCCCATTTCCTTTCGCATCATATTGCTTTTAAATACTCTAGAGTCTAATTTTGTTCTAATAATTTGAAGTGGATGTCTTGCTGCATCTAGTAATTCACCATCTTCATCATAAATTTCTCCGATAACTTGTCTAAATGTATCGATCTCTGGTCCGAAAAATTCAACTTCTTGACCTGTTTTAAAGAAATTACGTTGTTGAATTGTTGCAATTTGAGTTTCCTCATCATAGTGAAGAACCTGCCCAACGAAGTCATAGTTTGTTTTCTTACCTCCTTCGTTTCCAAACATTTGTTCAGAATACTTAGGAATCTCATAGAAGAATGACATAGCTGTATCACGGTTAGCACATTTATATAATTCTAATTTATATTCTGGTGTCATCTCAAAATTATCTGGATCTGCACAATAATCATCAATTAGTTTTCTATACACACTTGCAACTGTTGCTACATAGTGAATAGATTTCATACGACCTTCAACTTTTAACGAATCAATACCTAATTCAATAATCTCTGGTACTGCCTCAATTAAAGTTAAATCTTTTGGACTCATTGCATAAGGATTTGCACCTTCATCGAATAACTTAGTATCTTCATCAGTTCCTTCTTCATAAAGGTCATAATTCCAACGGCATGATTGACAGCAACCTCCACGGTTACTATCACGGGCTGTCATGTAGTTACTTAATGTACAACGCCCAGAATATGCTATACACATTGCGCCGTGAACAAACATCTCAATCTCAACATCTGTTTTTTCACGAATTTCTTTAATTTCTTCATATCCTGTTTCACGAGCTAATACTACACGATGTACTCCTTCACTTTCCCAATATCTAACTTCCTTATAGTTTGAGATAGATTGTTGCGTACTGATGTGTACCTCTACTTTTGGTGCTACAGCTTTACATCTTTCAATAATATATGGATCCGCTACGATAATTCCTCTTACTCCTGCATCTTGAAGTGCCATTAAGAATTCATCTAATCCTTCAAAGTTCTCATCATGGGCAATAATGTTCGCTGTAACATAAATATCCGCTCCGTATTTTGCTGCAAATTCACAACCTTCTTTAATCTCTTCAATTGTGAAGTTGTCCGCATTACTACGAAGTCCAAACTCCTGTCCTCCTAAAAACACAGCATCTGCTCCGTAATGAATAGCTATTTTTAATTTTTCTAAATTCCCTGCTGGAAGCAGTAATTCTGGTTTTTTCGTTATTACTCTCTTACCGTCTCTAATTTCTGAAATATTTGGTATCGCCATAAGTTAAGGTCACATTCAAGTATGACCCATCCTCCTTGTCTTTTTTATTAGGTTTTATTTAGGAAACCTTGTCCTTTTATAAAATTCAAGAATATACTAGTACATAGTTTTCTTATAGAAGAACCCTAAGTCTACTTCTCTATATTTTGGTTTAATTCTTTCTATATCATTATAGAAATCTTGTTTTTCATCTTCGTACGCTTCTTTATCTTCATAATAAAGATCAATAGCATCACGATAAATAGTTACAACCTCTGTGATGTAATCTTCATCTTTTAAAACACCTTCAATCTTAAATGCAGTTACCCCTGCTTCGATTAGACGATCTAATTCTTCTATCGCACAGATATCATTTGCACTCATGATGTGTGTCCCATTTGAATCCTCAAAAATTGGATAACGTTCATTTCTATCTTGACTGTATAGGAATAGTTTCTTAGAATTACTATATTCTTCAATGTACTTCTCTTTATCACTATACATAAAATAGTTATCCACCAATTTCCTTACAGATTGGAACATACAAAGCATTCCCTGAACTTGCACTTCAATCTCATATTCACTTTTTCCAGTAATTTCAAGAATTTCATCAATAGTTAATTCTTTTGATAGACACGTTCTATATGCTCCACGTTTCCCCCAATAATTACATGAGAAAGAGTTCGTAGCTAACGTATGTGGATCCCATTGAAGTTTAAAATCAAGATTTTCTTCTCTTAAAATTGTTATAATTGTTGGTTCTCCATATATTAGAGCATCTACATTTAATGCTGATAAATAATGTAAATAATCAACTAGGTCATCAATATGCTCATTATGGAATATTGCATTTACACTAATATATGCTTTTTTCCCTGCTTGATGAATAATCTCAATAGCTTTTTTTAATTCGTCTCTCTTAAACTCACCAGCAAGACGTAATCCATATTTTTCTTCACCAATAACGAAACTATCAGCTCCTACATTTATCAGTTCATAAATATGATCAATACTTTTCGGTGTTACAACTAACTCTACTGTCATTTTTTATCCTCTCTTAATAAAATATACTAACTTCACAGTTCTATAATTTTATTTTCTTGTTGTTATAGTTATTCCATCTCCAATTGGTAATATTACACTCTCATAATTTTCATGTTTTAATAACCATTCATTGTAATTATTAATTTTTCTAGAAAGCTGTTTTAAATCTCTACTGTGTTTAATAATACTTGGATCGGCAACCATTCCTTTGAATAGCACATTATCCGTAATAACTACGACATCTTCAGCAAAATATGGTTCATATAATTCAAAAAACTTTCTACTTTGACTCTTAGCACCATCGATGAATACTACATCATAAGGTGCATTTGCCACTACCTCATCTTGAAGTTCTAATGCATCAGCATGAAGTAATGTTATTTTATCAGTTAGATTTCTCTTTTCTATGTTGTTTTTTGCTTGGTTATACATCTTATCATCACGTTCAATAGTTGTGACATTACATCCTATTTTTTCAGCTAATTTAATAGATGTATATCCAATTGCCGTTCCTATTTCTAACAAATTCTTAGCTTTCTTTACTTTAAGCATTTGAATTAAAAATCTTATCCCAATCTTATCTATAATCGGTACTCTATTCTCTTCGGCATATTTTTCTAATTCTAAATAAAATTCGTCAAAATCTTCTAACAAATCTATAACATATAAATCATCTTTTGATTCTATCGCAACCATGTTTACCTCCATATTTATACATCATATTATGATACCATAAAAGTTGGTATAAATGCAATTATAAAGACTAATACACATAAAATATTAAAATATAAACAACACTATTATATATACACATTATACAATTATATTTTAGTAACCATAAAAATTATATAATTTATCAATTAATTACGGTTTACTTGAAATACTATCATGATTTTTTATAAATACTCTTTAAATTTAATTAAAAATACTAAAAAAGAGATCAACCGAAGTTAATCTCTTTATAATTATAATACTATTTTTCTAAAGCTTGAACAGCTGTAATTAATGAAAGTTTGTATACATCTTCTGCATTACATCCACGAGATAGGTCGTTTACAGGAGCATTTAAACCTTGTAAGATTGGTCCTACAGCTTCAAATCCACCTAGACGTTGTGCAATTTTATACCCAATATTTCCTGCTTCTAAGCTTGGAAATACAAATACATTAGCATCCCCTTGTACTTTTGAATTAGGAGCTTTTAATTTAGCAACTGAAGGTACAACCGCAGCATCGAATTGTAATTCACCTTCTACCGCTAATTCAGGTGCATTTTCTTTAACTAATTTAGTAGCTTCTGCTACTTTTGTAGTATCTTCTGTAACGGCTGAACCTAAAGTAGAGAAACTTAACATTGCTACTTTTGGATCAACGTTAAAGCTTTTAGCTGTTCTTGCACTTTCAATTGCGATTTCAGCAAGCCCTTCTGCATCTAATGTTGGATTAATCGCGCAGTCAGCAAATACATAACGTTTGTCTTCTTTACTCATGATGAATGCACCACTTGTACGTTTTGTACCTGGTTTAGTTTTAATAATTTGTAATGCTGGACGAACAGTATCTCCAGTAGAGTGAATTGCTCCAGATACTAATCCTTCAACTTCTCCAGTATATACTAACATAGTTCCGAAGTAGTTAACATCTTTTAATAATTCACGAGCTTTTTCTTCAGTTACTTTTCCTGCACGACGCTCTACAAACTTAGCAACTAATTCTTCTAATTTTTCGTAGTTTTCGTGATCAATAACTTCTAGGTTAGAAGCATCTAAAGATAATCCTTTAGCAATTTCTTCTACTCTTTCTCTTTTCCCAACTAACACAGGTTTAACATAACTAGTAGCACCTAATTTAACAGCCGCTTCTAATACACGCTCATCATATGCTTCTGGAAGTACGATACGTACATTTTTCCCTTCTAATTTTTGTTGAAGTTCTACAAATAAATCATTTGCCATCTTCATTTCCTCCTAATTGTATATAATATCTTTAATATGTGTTATCGGCTTTAAACTTAAAGCATCGAATAAACTTCCCTTACCCAAAATTGTATAGCCTAATAATAATCCGATATAAAATATAATTATCATTAGGGCTATATTTCGCAAATACCTTACCAATTTATCACTTGATTTCATAATAAATTCCTACTCATCTATTCTTTGAATATCTGCACCTAGTTTTCTCATTTTTTCTTCTATATCAACATATCCTCTATCAATATGGTAAACATTGATAACTTTAGTAGTTCCAGTCGCCATTAATCCTGCAATAACTAGTGCTGCCCCAGAACGTAAATCTGTGGCTTTTACTGTAGTTCCTTCTAAATGAGGTAATCCCTCTATTAGTGAACTCCTACCTTCTATTCTAATTTTTGCATTCATTCTTCGTAATTCTTCAACATGCATGAATCTATTCTCGAAAACAGTCTCAGTAATTGTACTTGTACCATTAGCTAATAATGTTAATACACACATAATAGACTGCATATCTGTTAAGAATCCTGGATGAGGTAAAGTCTTAACATCTACAGGTCTTAAACTTTCTAGTTTATTACTTACACGCATAGAAGTTTCATCAACTACCTCAACTTTAACTCCCATTTCACGCATTTTACTAACTAGCGCTACATTATCTTTATAAGGTGCACCTTTAACTAGTACGTCCCCTTTAGTTGCTGCTGCTGCGATCATGTATGTAGCAGCTTCTACACGGTCAGGCATCACTGTATATTCAGTACCTACTAATTTATCTACACCTTCGATAACTAAAACAGAAGTACCTTTCCCTTCTATCTTAGCTCCCATCTTAATTAAGAAGTTAATCATATCTTCAATTTCTGGTTCTTGAGCCGCATTAACAATAGTAGTTTTTCCTTTTGCTAAACAGCTTGCCATAATTACATTTTGAGTTCCACCTACACTAGGGAAATCAAAGAAAATTGTTGTTCCTTCTAATTCTTTTTCTGCCCTTGCTTCTACAAAACCAGCATCTTGAATAATCGTAGCTCCTAAGGCTTCAAAACCTTTTAAGTGTTGATCGATAGGTCTACTTCCTATTGAACATCCTCCAGGCATCGCTACTTTTGCACTTCCTTCACGTGCTAACATTGGTCCTAATACTAAAAATGAAGCACGCATTTTACTAACAAACTCAAACGAAGCCTCTGTTAATAATGGTTTTCTTGCATCCATTTCTAAAGTATTTTCTTCTGGTTTATAATCTACCGTTACCCCTAGACTTTCAAATAATAATGATATTGTTTTAATATCTGATAACTTAGGAACGTTATAAAATTTACTTGTACCCTCTGTTGCTAATAGACCCGCAGCTAAAATTGGTAAAGCTGCATTCTTCGCACCAGAAACTTGTACTTCTCCTATTAAAGGCGTTCCACCTTTAACGATTATCTTTTCCAAGTTGTTTCCTCCATCTCTATATTTACATTTTATATCACATATAATACTACCACAAATTAAAAAATAAATAAAGTTCGAATAAATATTTTTAATATTTATTTTATTAAGAAAGTATGCCTTTTCCATCGTTACACTGTAAATTTAATTCTAATTAAATTTTAAATATTATTATTTTATTTATTAATTATTCGTATTTTTGTTACTAGATGCTAAATTTATTCTGAAAAAATTAAAATAAATTTCTTTTAAAAATATATAGTAATCATGCAGAATAATTTATATTGTAACTCAATTTTCAATGAATACCCCTATCAGTTACAATTCATCAAAGAATGACAGTTGTGCTTTTTCAGGAAGACCTTTTAATGTCCCCATTTCTCTCAAGTATTCTACTACCGTAGATGAAACACTTCCTCGTTTTGAGAAATCTTCAATTGATAAAAAGGCCTTTTCTTCTCTCGCTTGAACAATTTTGTTCGCTACGTTATCCCCAAGCCCAGGAACAATCGAGAACGGTGGGATTAACGTTTTCCCTTCAATTATGTAGTCATGACTTGCTGATTTTTCTAAATCAACTTTCGAGAATGTAAATCCTCTTTCCATCATCTCATTAGCAATTTCATAACTTACAAGAGCATCTTTATCTTTATTCGATAATTCATTTTTATCTGTAGTTTTTATTTCTTTTATTTTCGCTTTTAACGTTTCTGCTCCCTTAACAACTGTAATAATGTCAAAGTCACTAGCTCTGACAGAATAATAGGCACAGTAGTATGTTAATGGTTGATGCACTTTAAACCAAGCAATTCGAAGCGCCATAAGTACATATGCACATGCGTGAGCTTTAGGGAACATATATTTGATTTTTTTACATGAATCAATATACCAAGCCGGTACATTATTATCAACCATAGCTTTTTCAAAGTCTTCTGATAATCCTTTACCTTTCCTTACACTTTCCATTATTTTGAAAGATAAGCCTTCTTCTAATCCAGCATGAATTAAATATACCATAATGTCATCACGACATCCAATTACGTCTTTAAGTTCACAAGTACCATTTTTGATTAATTCTTGTGCATTACCTAACCAAACGTCCGTCCCGTGAGACAATCCAGATATCTGAACTAATTCTGAGTATGTAGTTGGTTTGGTATCATCTAACATTTGAATAACAAAGTTCGTTCCAAACTCAGGAATACCAAATGTCCCACTAGCTGAATCTACTTGATCTCTTGTAACACCAAGTGCCTCAACTGTTGAGAAAATACCCATTACTTCAGAATCTGATACATCTATAGTTTTAGGATCAATACCAGATAAATCTTGTAACTTTCTAATCATAGTCGGATCATCGTGTCCAAGTATATCGAATTTCAAAATATTATCATGAATAGAGTGGAAATCGAAGTGAGTTGTTCGCCATGGACTCGTTTCATCATCAGCTGGGAATTGATATGGAGTAAAGTCAAAAATATCCATATCATTAGGGACTACTAGTATTCCTCCTGGATGTTGACCAGTAGTTCTCTTAGAACCTTCACATCCCGCTGCAATACGTTCAATATCTATACTTCTTTTCTCTATTTCATTTTTCTCATAATAATCTCTAGTAAATGAATAAGCTGTCTTCTCAGCCACCGTCGAAATAGTTCCAGCACGATATACGTAATCTTCACCAAAAATTTCTTTCGTGAAATTGTGAGCTGTTGCTTGATATTCACCCGAAAAGTTTAAATCTATATCAGGTACTTTATCTCCGTTAAACCCTAAGAATGTTTCGAAAGGAATATCTTGCCCATCTTTTGTCATTTTCACATCGCAATGTGGACAGTTTTTATTCGGAAGGTCAAACCCTGATGCGTATTCAGCATTCAAGAAGAATTCACTATGTTTACATTTCGGACAAACATAATGTGGGGCTAGTGGATTAACCTCTGTGATTTCCATCATCGTAGCTACAAGTGATGAACCAACTGATCCCCTTGAACCTACTAGGTATCCATCATCTAGTGATTTTTTTACAAGTTTATGTGAAATTAAATAAACCACACTAAATCCATTACCGATAATAGATGCAAGTTCCTTCTCTAATCTTTTTTCCACTATTTCCGGTAGCTCTTCACCATAAATCTTATGAGCCATATCATAACTTAAATTACGTACCTCATCAGCTGCCCCTTCAATATTCGGTGTATACAGCTTATCTTTTAACGGCACAACTAATTCAATCATATCATTAATTTTATGCGTATTATCAATAACTAATTCTTCTCTTAATTGTTCATCAAGATAAGAGAATTCTTTCAACATTTCTTCGGTTGTAAGGAATGTAGCCATCGGTTTTAAATCACGCGCACCAGGGTTGCTTTTCACTGTTAATCTCAATATTTGACGATAAACATGTTGATATTCATCTAAATAATAACAATCTCCTGTTGCTACAACAATTTTTTCTTTTTTCTTAGCTAATTGAATTAATTTTTTCAGAATTTTTTCCAATTCAGCATTATCCGCTATTCTTTCATTTCTTATAAAATTAGCATAATGATGTTTGGGTTGAATCTCAATATAATCGTAAAAATCAATTATATCCTCAACCTTAGCTTCTTTTGAATTTAGCAATTCTTCAAATACTTCATTATCACCATTACCACTACCAATTAATAAATCTTCACGATATTGTTCTAATAAACTACGTGGAATCGTAGGTTTAGCAGAGTTCAAATACTTAGTACAACTATATGAAACTAATCTGAATAAATCTTTAAGCCCTTTAGCATTCTTAACTAAAATCGAACAAGGGAATGTTCTTGAGCGTTTATGTGCAAGTTCTAAGTCAATTTTTTCATCAATTTCGTTATGATATTCAATACCTAACTCGTATAATTGATCCAGCATTTTAACAAAAATTTCTGCCGTAGCCTTTGTATCATAAATCGCTCTGTGATGTTGAACTAAACGAACTTTGTATAGTTTAGCTAAATTGCTAAGACCATGTCTTTTCGCTTCTTTATTTTCAGCGCGAGAGACGAATAATGTATCTATACTAGCGTTATTTTTATTTTCTAAACCTAGTCGTTCAAAACAAGTATCTAAAAATCCAAGGTCAAACTTCGCATTGTGGGCTACTAATATATCATCTTTATCTAACCAATTATAAAAGTTAGTCATGACTTCTTTTTCTAATGGAGCATCTCTAACATCATCATTAGTAATACTAGTAATTTTGGTAATTAATTCTGAAATAGGTCTTTGCGGATTAATATAACTTTCAAAGCTGTCTATTTCAGCTCCATTTTTCACCTTAACCGCAGCAATCTCGATTAATCTATCACGTTCTGCTGAAAGACCAGTAGTCTCAACGTCAAATACAACATATGTAGCGTCTTTTAATTTAAGTTCTTTCGGATTTGTCGTAGCAGTAATACTGTCATCCATGATAAAGGCATTTAACCCATAGATTGGTTTAATATCCTTACCTTTTGAACTCAAACAAATTTCAGGATATGCTTGAACTCCATAAGTATCAGTGAAAGCAATAGCTTCGTGTCCCCAATCCATAGCCCTAGCTATATATTCTTTTGCAGAAGAAATACCCTCAAGCTGACTCATCTTCGTGTGAGTATTCAACTCTATTCGTTTACGTCTATTATAATTGTCCTTCTTCTCTTCTTTATGAGCAACCTCAATAGACTTAGGCTCGATGATTGTATCTCTTAAGTACGGATCATTACTTACAGCTCCGTGAATCTTAAGCCATTGACCTTTCTTTATTCCTTTTACTAAGTCAATTAATTCATTCTTACGTTTATTTTGAAATTTTAAATTAGGATTATTACCAAATAATCTTAGTATTATAGAATCACTATAATCTGTGAGTTTTAAACGATATTGACTTGAACCATTTCTATGAATAATCTCTTCAGTACCAAAAACCTGAGCCATTATAGTTACATCTCCAGCATAACCAACAACATCTTTGATTTCTACGATGTCCTCATCACGAATTTCTTGCCCATATCGAGTGCCACCGCCGCCTCCAAAGGCAACAAATTTCCTTTCAGGTTCTTTTGGTTTTCGTTCTGCTTCTTTTTTCTCTATTTCCTCTAACTTAACGATTTCCTGGGAAATTTTTTCTTCTTGACTCTCTAATACCGCTTCAACATCAGTTTTAGAAAAGTTAGGAATAATGTCTTTAATTGCAATACCTAAATTTCCATAACTACTTATTATTTGTTGTTTTCGTTCATTAATAAAGTTATTCCAAATAGATGGAGCCATTATTTTCATAGTTAAAACACTATTGTTAACTTCAACCTCACTAAATAAAATACTCTCCATTAAAACTTGAGAAATCTCTGAGAAGTTTTCTAATATTATATATTTCCAAAATTCTTTTATTTGCTCATCCGTGATTTCAGCACTTACCTTCAAACGATAATTAACAATATAATCACCTAAGAAATTCTCTCGTAATTTCTGAATAAGTAATGTTAATTCTTCTACTGAAGGCAAACTTTCTCCACTAAAATTAAACGTCCAAACCTTATTCTTATTATCTTTTTCTATATTATCTAAAGAATAATTTTCAAATTTTGAATTGGATAACTGTTCTTCTAATTCTAATGTTTTAACTAATAAAGAAAAATGTTTATTACTCATGATTCCTCCTACTTCTCCTATAACTTTCAGGGATTTAACTATTTTTAAATAAGCTATATCTAGATTCTACTTATAAAAAACTAAAGATTAACTCCCTCAACAACTTTTACTACTAAACATAAAAAATCCATTCGGGGCTGACCCAAAAGTCCTAAAATTTAACAAAGTTCATATGATACCTCATAGACGCAGTGGTTTATTGATATCTAAATTCGCTTTATAAAAGCTTTTTAGATATCTAATAAACTTTGCGGGGGTGACTCGACAAAATCTTGTTTCTTCGAAATCACGATTTTCAAGTCACTCCCGAATTCATTTTTACCAATCATTTTTATACTACTTTAAATTTAAAAAGTATCATAACTCTTAATTAAATTATACTAAAAATACCAACTAAAAACAAATGGTTATTTTCTTAACAACTATTTATTTTTAATTGGCATTCTTTAATTCATATTATATTTATTATTTATAAAATACTTCTACTTTAGCTAGTACATCGGCTACTTGCGTATCAACTTTTTCTAAAGTTTGTCTTTCTTTAACTTCTACGATTCCTTCACCGGCTTTCTTCCCAACAACTACTTGTAATGGGATACCAATAAGGTCAGCATCGTTAAATTTAACACCAGCGCGTTCTGCTCTATCATCGTAAAGAACTTCATATCCTGCTGCTGTTAATTGAGCATATAACTCATCGCTAAGTTTAACTTGATCTTCTTTCTTAACATCAACACATACTAGGTGGACTTGGTATGGTGCTACTTCTTTTGGCCAAATGATACCTTTTTCATCATTATGTTGTTCGATAATCGCTGAAATACAACGAGTTACTCCAATACCATAACATCCCATGTAGAAGTGGTTTGCACGACCATTAGCATCTAAGTATGTAACATCCATAGCTTCTGAATATCCTTTACCAAGTTCGAATACTTGTCCAACCTCGATACCTTTAGCAAATTTAACTGGTCCTGATAAGTCTTCTGCTAAATCACCTTCTTCAATCATACGAAGGTCATAGTGAGCATCGATTTCATAATCACCTGGGTTTACGTTGATGTAGTGGAATCCTTTTTTGTTAGCTCCACAGCTGTGGTTATACATATATTTAATAGCATTATCACCAATTACTTTACAATTTTTAATACCAAATGGTCCCATGTAACCTGCTACACTTCCCATGACTTCTTCGATTTCTTGTTCTGTTGCCATCTCAACTTCTGAAGTTCCTGTAGCTTTCATGAACTTAATATCGTTAAGTTGATCATTACCGCGCATAAGAACTAAGTAAAACTCCCCATCAGCTTTTAAAGCTAATGCTTTCATGGCACGATTAACTTCTACACCACAAAATGCTGCAATATCATCAATTGATTGTTGATTTGGGGTTTCTAATAAACTACGTTCTTTTTTCTCAAAACCTGTAGGCATAGTGTAGTTTTGTTCAACTACTGCTGCAGTTTCGATATTTGCTGAGTAGTCACTCTCTTCAGTATACACAATTGTGTCTTCCCCTACTTCAGCTAATGCTTGGAATTCATGAGTATAGCTTCCACCAATATTACCAGAATCAGCTTGTACTGCACGATACTTAAGTTCAAATCTATCAAAGATATTACTATATGCTTGATAATAATCTTTATATGTTTCTCTTAATGATTCTGGTGAATCATGGAATGAGTATGCATCTTTCATTATGAACTCTTTACAACGTAATAATCCTAAACGTGGACGAATTTCATCACGGAATTTAGTTTGGATTTGATATAAGTTCATAGGTAATTGTTTATATGATGTAACCATATTATTAACTGTTTGACTGATTATTTCTTCTGCAGTTGGACTTAGGGCATATCCTGCTTTTTTTCTATCTGTTACACGAATAAGTTCTTCTCCCATTTTGTCCCAACGACCAGATTTTTTCCAATACTCGTCTGATTGTAAAATAGGCATTAAAAGTTCTGCAGCTCCAATTTTACTATGTTCTTCTCTAATTACTTTTTCAATTTTTTGAATTACACGAGTAGCCAAAGGAAGGTAAGTATAAACTCCCGCAGATACCTGCTTCACCATCCCCGCTTTAATAAGCAACTTATGACTAATTGCTTCTGCAGAGGACGGTACTTCTCTTGTTGTCGGAATAAATGTTTTTGATTGTCTCACAACAATACCACCTCTCATATTTAAAATTTCTATACCATTATACCATAAATTATAATATTTTTTTCAAAAAAAATATTTTTTTATAAAATTAACCTTTCTAAAATTATATCAATTTTCAACTATTTGTATTTCAAATTTTACTCAGAATATAGTATAATAAATAAGATAATTATTTATGGAGGGATATATGTTTAATTATCCTAATAAAAAAAGTAATTTTATTCAAAAAACAAAATATTCAAATCGTGGTATGGAACTCGAAGAAGATATTAACTTTGCGAATAAGTATTACTTAAATAATGACATTGCAGTTATTCATAAAAAACCTATTCCTATTCAAATAGTAGAAGTGAATTATCCTAATAGAGCGAGTGCTATGATTACTAAAGCATTCTACAAAACTCCATCTACTACCGATTATAACGGACTTTGGAACGGGAGATATATTGATTTTGAAGCTAAAGAAACTAATTCAGCTACTTCATTTTCTTTAAATAATATTCATGAACATCAAATAAAACATATGGAAAAAATTTTTAATCATGGTGGCATAACTTTTATTATCATTAGATTTAAAAAAATCGATAAAACATTTTTGCTACCGTTTAAAAATTTTACATTCTTTTACGAACGTGCTCAAAATGGAGGAAGAAAATCAATAAAACTCAGTGAATTTGAGGAGACTGCATTTGAATTATCATTTAACTATAAAATAAGATTAGACTATTTAACTATTATAAAAAACAATGAAAGTGAGTTTTAGCAACAGATGAAATCTTTATTCAAATACATTAGTTCCATCTTTTTCACAATCTGCTTAGTATTATTCTTTGTTGTTTTAATGCTATTCGCTCGTGAATTAAAAGATGTACCAGATATTACTCAAGCTAATTTACAAGATCCATTATCATCAGAAATTTATGATAAGAATCTTAACTTAATAGCTACGGTTGGAGCTGAAAAAAGGGAATATGTATCTATAAATGATATTCCAAAAAATATCACAGATGCTGTTCTTACTACAGAAGATTCAAGGTTCCAATCTCATATAGGTATCGATCCTATTCGTCTTATCAAAGCCGTACTTGTGAATATTCGTTCTAATTCTGCCCAACAAGGTGCAAGTACAATTACACAACAAGTGGTAAAAAATTCATTACTGACATCTGATAAATCACTACAAAGAAAAATTCAAGAAGCTTATCTGTCTCTTAAATTAGAAAATAGATACTCTAAAGATGATATATTAGAGATGTACATGAATAAAATTTACTATTCTGATGGACAATACGGAGTTAAAACTGCGGCTAAATATTTTTATAATAAAGAATTAGATCAATTGACTCTACCTCAGGTTGCGCTTTTAACTGGAATACCTCAACAACCAATCTTGTATAATCCTTATGATTATCCAAAACAAGCAAAAGAGCGTCGAGATACAGTATTATACGCACTTCTTAATAATGATAAAATTACAGAAGCAGAATATAATGATGCTATTAACACACCAATTACGGATGGGATAGTTAAAAAAACAAAAGAAGAACGTGCAAACCAACATACTTATAATCCTAAGTTCGCTGCTTACATAGATCAAATTATGAAAGAATTGAAAGAAAATCAAAACTTTGAAAATATTAAAGATCCTCTTTCTATGGGATTAAAAATATACACTAACTTAAATCCAGAACTTCAAATATATGTTCAAAATATGTTAGATAATCAAAGTTCTCCTATGAAGCCTCACGCCTCTCAAGCTGCAATATCTGTTCTAGATACTAAAACAGGACTTATTGAAGCAATCGGTGGTGGAAAAAATTATAAAGCTGGTGGCTATAACTTTGCAGTTGACGCTCGTGTTCAACCAGGGTCATCAATTAAACCATTGATTGATTATGCTCCTGGTATAGAGTATTATGGTTGGGATTCTCAAACTACATTTTCAGATACACCTTATCAAATTGCTGGAACTAATTTCTATATCCAAAACTGGGATAGACTATACCACGGTACAGTTACTATGAGTACTGCTTTATCTTGGTCTTATAATACTCCAGCGGTTCGTGCATTCGAAACAGTTGGATACGAAAGATCTAAACATTTCGCTGAAAAGCTTGATATTCCAGTAACAAAAGATGAACCAACTACAGCAATTGGAGGAAACGTTGATGGTGTTTCTCCAACTCAAATGGCTGGTGCCTTCGCATCATTTGGTAACAAAGGATACTATAATAAACCTTCTACAATTGTTAAAATTTTTAATGCCAACGGTAAAGAACTACCAAATATCAAAAATGAACCTATTAAAGCAATGTCTGAGGAAACTGCATACTTAATGACTAACGTACTAAAAGGAGTACTTACTAGTAATGGTCTTGCACCTAATGGAAAAGTTGCTAATTTTGATATGGCAGGAAAATCTGGATCTAGTACCTTCGATGACACCGCATATTACAACTATGGAATTGATGTAGTTAATTCTACAAAAGATAGCTGGATGATAGGTTATACCACTGACTATACTGTTGCAGTTTGGCAAGGAGCTGATGTACTCGATTCAGCTGCTAAAGCTTTATCTTATGATCAAGCAAAAACAACCCAAGTTATAATGGCAAATGTTATGAAGAAAGCTTCAGATAATAAAGTTCCTGCAGCATTTGAAAAACCAGCAGGAATCGAGTCGAAAAATGGAGTTGAATACGCTAAAGAAAGAAATAAAGAAACAGACTATATGTATGCTGGTAGTGATCGTGATGCTGTTTATCAAGCAGCACTTGCACAAAAACAACGTGAAAATCGTTCTGCATTAACATCAGTATTTAATTCATTAACGAACTCTACAACAAATAGAACTAATCAAAATCAAACAACTAGTAGAAATGCTACTAATAACACCACTAATACTAATAGACTTACTAATCAAAATACACGGCGTTAAAATAAAAAAGAATCGCGATGCTTTATTTCGTGATTCTTTTTTATTATATATATTTCATGTACAAACTTTCACAGATTTTAAAATCTAATTCGTCGTCTATATCATAGCTATATATTTTTTCCATTTCATATACTTTAGTTCTATTAGTATAAAATGTCTTATCCCTTAAATATTTATTTTTAGTTGACATCCATATTGCTCCATTAGGATATATGTATTCTGGTTCGTCCTGTCTTCTGTAATTACCTCCATGGCAAGATGGTTTTAAGTATCCTAACTCCTTGTTCATTATTAAACTCTTACTGATTTTTAACTTAGAAAAGGATACTAGATGATTACAATTTTTGATAGTGTATAATATTTTGTGTAAACAGAAAAGTCAAGAGAAGTTGGAAAAAAAG
>NZ_DBHIUF010000017.1:20153-33361 GCF_057272915.1 Gemella sp. | reverse complement strand
TCGGTGTTGTTCCTGCTGCTGGCTCTTCTGCTTTCGGTGTTGTTCCTGCTGCTGGTTCTTCTGCTTTTGGCGTTGTTCCTGCTGCTGGTTCTTCTGCTTTTGGCGTTGTCGCTGCTGGCTCTTCTTTCGGTGTTGTTCCTGTTGCTGGCTCTTCTGCTTTCGGCAATTCTGGTTGAATTTCTGGAGAAACAATTGCACCTCCTAGATTTTCTTTATATTCAGGTATCTCTAATACTTCTGGTTTTACTATAGCTCCATCTTTTACTTTATTTCCCGTAATAGATTTTTTTCCTTCAACTGTGTTTGAATTTTTTTCTACCAAATCATATACTTTATATACAACTTTTGCTTCTATTACATTACCATTTAATTCCGTATTATATGCCACTGTTTTCTCTACTAATTCTCTTACTACACTTGTATTAGGCAATAATTTTTCTGTTTTACTTTCTTTAGAAATAGTTGCATCTTTTTTATTGACGCTAACATCAGGTTGTACAACTTTTGAAATTTGACCTTTTTTCAAATTCCCTAAATTATATGTGAATTTTTGTCCATTAATTGTCGCATAAACGACAGTATCATACGTGTCTTTTCCTGCCGTTATCTCAAACACTATTTCTCCATTAACTTCTTTTGCTTGAACAGTAATATCTTGAGTTTCTTTATTATTACTAGTCGCTGAAATATTTTCTACATTATTTTCTGCGAACGCTCCTAATGGATTTGCTAATGCGAATAAAAGAACACCAGCAGTTGCTACTTTTGATATTTTTTTCATTTGAAATTCCTCCTAAATCATTGGTTGTTTTTTATAAAAATGAAAGTTATTTTCTACTCCATTATTCTCCTATTCTTATAATTTGTCAAGCATATAACTTCTGAAATTTTTCCTATATGTTATTTACAAATTTTCATATATTAATTAAGGGAAGTCAAAAATCATAAATTAAAAAAGATTTATGTGAAAATTAATAACAGCAATATTTTATTGATTTATAAATTCACTTTATAAAGGGGCTAAATCAAAAGTTCTAAAATTCAACAAAGTTCATGTGAGAATTCATAGATGCAGTGGTTTATTGATATCAAAATTCGCTTTATGAAAACTTTTTAGATATCTAATAAACTGTGTAGGGCTGACTCGATAAAATCGATTTCTTAAAAATCGCGATTTTTGAGTCACTCCTCGTAAGGGAACTCGGTAAAATCTTTTTTCTCCAAGACACGATTTTTTTAATCACTCCCATATAACTTCCTTCTTTATATTTCTTGTTGTTATTTCATATTCTATCATTTTATCATCTAAAATCAATAATCTTGACAAATCCCTTAGTTAGTGTTTTAATATACCCTATAAGGGTATACAAGGAGGTATATAAATGTTTTTTCTATTCACAAAAGTAGATAGTATTTCAACTATCGAATTAGAAAATAAACTTAAAACAAATATTCAATTAATTGATGTAAGAACGCCAGGAGAATTTAGAAGGGGGCATATAAAAAACGCAAAAAATATCCCACTTAGTGAAATAAACCAGTTTTCTCCACTAACAGATAAAAAAGTTTATGTTATCTGTCAATCTGGAGCTCGAAGCAAACTAGCTGCAAAGAAACTTAAAAAAAGAGGTTTCGATGTTGTCAATGTTCAAGGTGGAATGCACGCATGGCGTGGAAAAATAGTTTAATAATAAATAAAATAATTTTATATCCCATATTTATACTTAAACACATCTAATTTTCAGATTAAAATTTCTTTAAAATTTTACTAATATCGAAAGGACATACTTATGAAAAATAATATTTCAATGCAAGATTTTCATATAAAATATATTAATGAAAAACTAACTATTCTTGATGTAAGAGAAATTCATGAATATGTAGCTGGGCACATACCTTCTGCTAAGAATTTCCCTTTAAGTACTTTAGGAGCAGATTTTTCTAAATTAGACAAAGATCAGAAATACTACGTGATTTGTCAAGCTGGTGGTCGCTCTGCTAAAGCGTACGCTTTCTTGCACGATCAAGGATTTGATGTTACAAATGTTGAAGGTGGCATGAACAATTGGCCTGGAGAAATAAAAAATTAAATAATATAAACTAGTAAATTTTGATTAACATAAAGAATTTACTAATTTTTATTAACACTCCCTTTTATTCGCATCCCTGCTCCTGCTACTATCACTTATTTCATTGTTAAAACTAAAAGTCTTGATCCTTTTTTCGGAACAAGACTTTCTTTTATTTTTATTTCTTTTTTACTAGATACCTTATGGCTTTTTCCATTTTTTCTTTCTGCTCATCAGGATTTTTTATAGGATTATTAATACATTCCATAAGATTTTCAGTAATTAATAATTCCATTACTCGATCAACACTAGAACGAACTGCACTTAATTGAGTAATAATATCCATACAATCTCGCTCTTCTTCTATCATTTTTTGAATTCCTCTAAGCTGTCCTTCAGAACGTTTTAAACGCGTTATGTACTTCGACTTCGACATATATTTTTCCTCAATAGATTTTTTTTCATTATACCTTGAATAATTTATTTTGTCAAAATTTTCAAAGTAAATGTGCTCCCTTTCCCATATTCACTCTCTACTATAATATCTCCATTGAGCTGCATAGCTAGTTGCTTTGCTATAGCTAATCCTAATCCATAGCCTCCCGTTTTCATATTTCTTGATGCTTCAACACGATATAATCTTTTAAAAATATTATCAAGCTCTTCTTTTTTTATACCACAACCTTCATCTATTATAGAAATAGATAGAATATCATCCTTAATTTCAGCAACTATTTCTATTTTTGTTCCACTTGGTGAATATTTAAAAGCATTACCTAGTAAATTAACTATAATTCTTTGCAATTTATTATAATTACTTACTATTTTTGCATTTTCTGGTATAACTTTAATAAAAATATCTCTTTGTTCTTTTTCTGCTCTTAACTTAAATTCAGACATACAATCAATTAATAATTTATCTAAAAATATTGTTTCTTTTTTATCTGCAGAATCAGTTTCTTTCACACTTAGCGTCAAGTAATTTAATTCTTCAACTAATTTATTTAATCTTGTTGTTTGACGACAAATTGTTTCTAAATAGTACTTGTATTCATCTTTTTTTATTATACCATCTAACATTCCTTCGGCTGTTGATTGAATAGAAGTTATAGGAGTTTTTATATCATGAGAAAGTTGAGCAATCATAAGAGATTTTTCTTTTTCACTTTGTTCCAGTGATTCAAAACTTTCTTTTAAGTGCTCCGACATATCATCAAATGCTATAGACAAATCTCTAAATTCGACAGGACGTATCACTTCATCGCTGATATCAAATCTCTTCTCGCTTATGTTTACTGTTTTTTTCTTTAGCACATCTAATGATTTAAACACACCTTTTAGTAATGCTAGACTTATAGTTGCGCCGATTAACCCCGCAATCACAGTAATTGCAACAATAAAATAGGTATCTTGCTTTTCTATTAACATTTGATTTGAAGCCCAAAATACAGCAACTATAGTTATTAAAAATGACAAAATATATCCAATAATAATATAATCTCTTAATTTCATTCTATATTTCCTTTCCATTTTTAAACTTGTTTTTCCATTTTATATCCTAGTCCCCACACTGTCTTTATATTTGGTGTTTTCTCTGTAGAGTATTTCATTAATATTCTCCTTAAAGAATGAACATGCACATTCAATGTATTCGCATCTTCAACATACTCATCTTGCCATATTTTTTCATACAATTCTGTTTTAGAAAAAACACGTTCTGGATTATTAGCTAATAACCACAATAATTCAAAAGATTTCACCGTTAGGTCTAGTCGTTTCCCATTGACCTTTGCTATTCTACTATTATAATTTATCTCTAAATCCCCAAGCGTCGAAATACTATCTGTGCTATTTTTTTCAACTCGACGCAATATATTCCTAACTCTTAATACTAGCTCTCTAGGACTGAACGGCTTAACTATATAATCATCAGCTCCCAGGCTCAAAGCATAAATCTTATCTGGCTCAGTAGTTTTGGCAGTTATAAATAAAAAGGGTTGCTCTGTATCTAAATATTGTACTTCACTAATCAAATCATAGCCGTCCATATTTGGCATCATTATATCAGTAATAATCAGAGAATACTTATTTCTTTTATATTTTTCTAGTGCTTCTTTTCCATCATTAGCAATATCTACATCATAACCACCTTGCTCAAGATATCTTTTATTTATCTCCGTTATTTCTATCTCATCATCTACTAATAAAATTTTGTTCATCATATCTCTACTCCTCCTAACAAAATAGCACTATACATTAAAAGTATAGCACTATTTCGTTAAATTCTGCAAGGTTCTATCTCTCACTATTTTCAAAATATCAATATAATTGAGATTCCCCCACATAATTCTAGATATTCAAAAAATTTTATAAAAGAGACTACTATCAAATCACACTAATTTTAATCGTTTAATATATGGGGCTTACCCCAAAGTCCTAAAATTTAACAAAGTTCATATGAGAACTCGTAGACGCAGTGGTTTATTGATATCTAAATTCGCTTTATAAAAGCTTTTTAGATATCTAATAAACTGTGCGGGGGTGACTCGACAAAATCGATTTCTCTGAAATCACGATTTTTGAGTCACTCCCATTCTATTTAGTCGATTTCATTTTTTCTTCTAATTCCTAATAAACCTAATAAACTAGCGATGATTAATCCTACTATTCCTGTAGTTGAAGTATTTGTTGAGTTAGTTGCATTCATTGTTCCTTCTGGAGCTGCACTTGTTTTTGGTAACATTCCTTTTTTCATCATGTCATTGTTCATATGAGCATTCATATTTTTCTCTTTCATATCTTTGTGCATATGTGCTTTCATATTCATAACATCTGATTTTTGCATATCCATAGGTTTTTCACTCATATTTGAATCCATTAAACCATGGTTTTTATGATCTGTCATCATATTTTCACCTGGTTTTTTCTCCATTTTCATAGCTTCTTTATGAAGATTTACAGTAACCTCTTTAAGTGCTACTACGTTTGTTAAATCTACTTTTCCGTCTTTTTCACCGTATACTTTGATTGTTGCTTTGTAGCTTTGTGTTCCATTTGCTTTAAGTAAATCTAATAGTTCTTTATCTGATTTTCCTTTTGTTCCTTCTAAGTCTACTTCATAGAAGTATAATCCTTTTCCTAATTTTTCTAATGGTAATAAGGCTGGATTTTTCGCTGATCCGTTATCTGACCATGGGGCTTTATCTGATGATTTTAAGATTAATCTTGTTAACATTCCGTCACCACCAAAGAATTCATAAGGAATTACTTGGTTTACTCCGGCTGTGAATGGTCCAGGAAAGTTTGCTTTATCTAAGTATTTAGCTGGTACGTCAATTGTATCTTTAGTATTATCCATAACACCTTTTTTAACTTCGTTAACAGTTGTTAATCCATTTAGATTTACATTTACATCTTTTGTAGCTACTACGTTTGTTAAATCTGCTTTTCCGTCTTTTTCACCATATACTTTGATTGTTGCTTTGTAGATTTGTGTTCCATTTTCTTTAAGTAAATCTAATAGTTCTTTATCTGATTTTCCTTTTGTTCCTTCTAAGTCTACTTCATAGAAGTATAATCCTTTTCCTAATTTTTCTAATGGTAATAAGGCTGGATTTTTCGCTGATCCGTTATCTGACCATGGGGCTTTATCTGATGATTTTAAGATTAA
Organism: Gemella sp.; assembly: GCF_057272915.1. Lineage (NCBI taxonomy): Bacteria > Bacillati > Bacillota > Bacilli > Caryophanales > Gemellaceae > Gemella > Gemella sp. The sequence goes on along the minus strand of NZ_DBHIUF010000017.1, from coordinate 27,622 downwards.
TCTTGTTAACATTCCGTCACCACCAAAGAATTCATAAGGAATTACTTGGTTTACTCCCGCTGTAAATGGTCCTGGAAAGTTTGCTTTATCTAAGTATTTAGCTGGTACGTTAACTTCATCTTTTGTATTGTCCATTACTGCTTTTTTAACTTCAGCTGGTGTTGTTTTGTGTGTAGTCATATCTGGTGCTTCCATTTTTGGTGCATCAGCAGTATCTTTAGCAAGACTTAAAATATTATTGTCTATTGCTTCAGGTTTAGCTTCTCTATCTGTTCCAACTATAGGTTGTTCGACTGTTTTATCAGTTTCTTTAGGTTTTACTGTTGTTGATTCTACTGATTCAACTTTTTCTGTTGGTTTAATAACTACATTTTCATCTACCTGCGTTTTTACAGTTTCAACTATTGGAGCTTTATCCAATTGTTTATCACTTGCGTGTGCTTCTCCACCTCCTACAATTACAAAAATACCACTTGCAATAGCTGCTGATACTACTCCAACACTAACTTTTCTTATTGCCCATCTTGTAAAATTCTCTGATTTCATAAAGTTATTTTTCATTTGTATTTTTCTCCTCTTAATTAATACTTTATTACCAAAACTTTTTGTTTGATGAATACAGTATACCTTATAGATATTAACTAACTATTAGTAAATATTTAAATATTTCTTAAATAGATATTATAAAAATATTATTTTCGAAATATACTAATATATATGACTTATCTTAGATTTCTGACAATTCCGAAAAAAGTTTTTAATTTTTTTAATAAAAAGTGTTGACAAAGAAAAAATCTTATGTTAATATTTCTTTAACAGTTTTAAAAAGCGAAGAAGTGAAGAGCAATATTTCTTAATTATTAGAGACCTTTTGGTTGGTGAAAAAAAGGATTTGAGTGTATTGTAAATGGTCACAGAGCTGAACTAATGAGTATATATAAGTTAGTTCCGGTTGATAACCGTTAATAATCATTGAGGTAAGATTAAAATTTATTTTAAGATTATAAAATTGGGTGGTAACACGGTCATTTCGTCCCTTGTGTTACTACCCTTTTGTCGTATTTAAGACTGAATAAAAAAATATTTTTACAAATTAATATATTATTACATGGATAAGATGAGTAGAAAAAAGGATTTACACCAGAGAGTCTCGGTAGCTGAAAAGAGATTAATGAGTTTTTTTGAAGATGGTCTTTGAGTTTTAATTATCGAGCGGAAGTTAGATAATTACGCAGAAAATAGCGTTAAAATTTTAATGAGGTGGAAAACTAAAAAATTCAATTTATCATTTTAGATTTTCCATAAAATAAGGTGGTACCACGTATAAAACGCACGTCCTTAGACAATATTAGATATTGTTTAAGGGCGTTTTTTATTTTTATAATTCAATATACACAAAAAGAGAAAATCTCAGGAGGAAAAAATAATGACAAAAATTTCAAGTTTAGGATACCCACGTTTAGGGGAAAAAAGAGAATGGAAAAAATTAATTGAAGGATACTGGGCTCGTACAGTTCGTCAAAATGAGTTATTTGAAGAAGCAGGAAAACTTCGTCGTCTTTATATCGAGAAACAATTAAATGCTGGATTAGATTTTATCCCAGTTGGTGATTTCTCACTTTATGATCACATTTTAGATTTATCAGTTCAATTCAACGTTATCCCACAACGTTTCGAAGGAAGAGAAGTTGATGTAGACTTATTCTTCGATATCGCTCGTGGTAACAAAGATAATGTTGCATCTGCACTTAAAAAATGGTTTAATACTAACTACCACTACATCGTACCAGAATGGGAAAATGTTAACCCTAAATTAAACAATACTCGTCTTCTTGATTTATATAAAGAAGCTAAAGAAATCGTAGGAGACAAAGCTAAACCAGTAATCACTGGACCAATTACATATGTTGCTTTATCTAGTGGATTAGCTGAAGGAGAATTCGAAAAAGCTCTAGATAAATTAGTTCCACTTTACACTCAAGTATTCAAAGAATTAGCTGAAGCTGGAGCTGCTTACATCCAAGTAGATGAGCCAATCTTTGTTACTGATGAAGGAAGAAACTATGTAGAATTAGCTCACAAAGTATACAACCACTTCAACAACGAAGTAGATGCTAAATTCATCTTCCAAACTTACTTTGAAGCTTTAGTAGAAGCTGAAAAACTTGCTGATTTACCAGTAGCTTTCGGTTTAGACTTCGTTCACGGAAGAGAAGAAAACTTAGCTAATGTAAAAGCTGGTTTATTCAAAGATAAAGAAGTATTTGCTGGGGTTGTTGATGGACGTAACGTATGGAGCAATGATTTCGAAGATAGTTCTGCATTATTAAAAGAAATTAAAGCTAATGTTGCTGAATTAGTAGTTCAACCTTCATGTTCATTACTACACGTACCAGTAACAACTAAAAACGAGACTGAATTAGAAGAAACATTATTAAACGGTTTAGCATTTGCTGATCAAAAATTAGTAGAGCTTAACTTACTAGCTAACAAATTAGATGGTAAAGAAGATGCAGCATACCAAAAACACGTTGAAGACTTCAACAAACTACAAAATGCTGATTTCAGAAACCTTGAATTAGAATCAAGTGAAAATATTCGTTCAACTCGTCCATCTGATTACAAAGTTCGTCGTGAAGTTCAAAACAAAAAATACAACTTACCATTATTACCAACTACTACAATCGGATCATTCCCACAATCTAAACAAGTACGTCTACAACGTGCTCTATGGAAAAAAGGTGAATTATCTAATGAAGCATATGAAAAATTCATCGAAGAAGAAATCGCTCGTTGGATTAAAATTCAAGAGGATCTTGATATCGACGTATTAGTTCACGGTGAATTCGAACGTACAGACATGGTTGAGTTCTTCGGGCAACGTTTCGCTGGATTTGCTTCAACTAAATTCGGTTGGGTTCAATCATACGGTTCTCGTGGGGTTAAACCACCAATCATTTACGGAGATGTAAAACACGTAGAAGCTGTTACAGTTAAAGAAACTGCTTATGCTCAAAGCTTAACTAACCGTCCTGTTAAAGGTATGTTAACTGGACCAGTTACAATTCTAAACTGGTCATTTGAAAGAACTGATATTTCTAAAGCAGAAATCTTCAACCAAATAGCTATCGCCCTTAAAAATGAAATTGAACTTTTAGAAAAAGCTGGAATTACAATTATCCAAGTTGACGAACCAGCTATCCGTGAAGGATTACCTCTAAGAGACAACAAAAAAGAAAAATATCTTGAAGAAGCAGTATTCTCATTCCGTCTAGCTACTTCATCAGTTCAAGATGATACACAAATTCACACACATATGTGTTATTCTAACTTTGATGAAATTATCGATTCTATCCGCGCATTAGATGCTGACGTTATTTCTATCGAAACTAGTAGAAGCCACGGAGAATTAATCTCTGCATTCGAAACTGCAATCTATCCTTTAGGTATTGGACTTGGAGTTTATGATATCCACTCTCCACGTGTACCTTCTAAAGAAGAAGTTCGTACAAACATCTTACGTCCACTTCAAAAACTTTCTACAGAGCAATTCTGGATTAACCCTGACTGTGGATTAAAAACACGTGCTGAAAAAGAAACTATCGAAGCATTAGAAGTTTTAGTTGAAGTAACTAAAGAAATCAGAAACGAACTTTCCGCTAAATAGGAGGTTTGCATGAGAAACTTATTAGAGAGATTAGAACAAGATGTACTCGTAGCTGATGGAGCTATGGGTACGGCTCTCTATAGTAATGGATTGGAAAGTTGTCATGAATATAATAATATCTCTAATCCAGATTCTGTAGAGAAAATTCATAAGGCTTATATCGAAGCTGGAGTAGATATAATTCAAACAAATACTTATGCTGCAAAGAAGTGTCAGCTAAAAACTTATGGTTATGAAGACAAGTTTGAAGAAATTAATATTCGCGCCGCTGAAATAGCTCGTAAAGCCGCTGGAGAAAACACTTTTGTTTTCGGTACTATTGGAGCTATTAGAGGACTTCGTGAATGTGAACTATCATTAGAAACAATTGTCAATGAAACGCTTGATCAAGTAAAGGTATTATTATCAACAGGTAAAATTGATGCATTACTTTTTGAAACTTACTACGATCAAGAAGAAATTCGTGCTGTTTTAACTGAAGTTAGAAAATTAACTGACTTACCTATTATTACTAATATTTCATTATTAGAAGCAGGTATAACTCAAAATGGGGAAAAAGTAACTGATGCATTAAGCGTACTTGTTAATTTAGGTGCTGATATCGTTGGTTTAAACTGTCATCTTGGTCCTTATCATATGATAAAAAGTTTAAAACAGGTGCCATTATTTGCCCAAAGCTACTTATCTGCTTATCCTAATGCCAGCTTATTACAGTTAACACAAACTATTAATGGTAACGAATACCGTTTTAGAAAAAATTCAGCTTACTTCGAACAAAGTGCTAAGTTACTTGTAGAAGAAGGTGTAAGATTAATTGGTGGTTGCTGTGGAACTACTCCTGAGCATATTCGTGCTATCAAAAAAGGAATAAAAGATTTAAAACCAATCAGAAGAAAAATAATAACACCTTTACCAGCTGAGGAAGAACTTGTCAGAGTAGCAAATAATAAACCAACAATTGTTGATAAAGTGAAAAAACAAGTAACAATAATAGCTGAACTAGATCCACCAAAACATTTAAATGTAGATAAATTTATCGAAGGCGCAAAAGCAATAGATAAAAAGAATATCGAAGCTATAACTTTAGCGGATAATTCTTTAGCTAGCACTCGAATTTGTAATTTAGCTGCTGCTACGTTGCTTAAAGAGCACATTTCTACCCCTACACTTCTGCATTTAACATGTCGTGATCACAACCTTATCGGATTACAATCTCGCTTAATGGGATTTGATCTTCTTGGAATTAATAATGTCCTTGCTCTTACTGGAGATCCAAGTAAACTTGGTGATTTCCCTGGAGCTACTAGTGTCTACGATATGACTAGTCTTAAATTAATTCCTTTCATTAAACAACTTAACGAAGGACTTGGATATAACGGGGCTTCTCTGAAAAAGACTACAAACTTCACAGTTGCTGCAGCATATAATCCAAATGTTCGTGACTTAAGTAAAACAAAACGTTTAGTTGAGAAGAAAATTAAAGCAGGTACTGATTACTTTATTACACAACCTGTCTTTGAATCTAAAAAAATTGAGCAATTAGCAGAATTTGCCGCTGATTATCCAGATACACCATTCTTCGTTGGTATAATGCCAATTACTAGCTATAACAACGCTGTATTCTTACACAATGAGGTTCCTGGTATCAAGTTATCAGAAGAATTCTTAGCCAAACTAGAAGAAGTAAAAGATGACAAAGAACTTTGTCAAAAAATTGCTTTAGAAGAAAGTAAAAAGCTACTAGATGTCGCTTTAAAACACTTTAAAGGAATTTACCTAATAACACCATTCTTTAGATATGATCTTACATTAGAATTAATAGATTATGTTGAAGAAAACAAAGATAAATAAAAGTTAAATGTATATAAAGAAATCACCTAGAAAATTAGTTTATCTAGGTGATTTTTAAATAGTAAAACGAAGAGAGTGACTCAAAAATCGCGATTTCAGAGAAATCGATTTTATCGAGTCACTTTCCGCAGTGGTTTATTAGATACCTAAAAAGTTTTTATGAAGCGAATTTAAATATCAATAAATCACTGCGTCTATGAGTTCTCATATGAACTTTGTTAAATTTTAGGACTTTTGGGTCAGCTCTCTGTTCTATATCTTCTTCTATTTGTTTCCGTATTTTTCGAAAAGTTCATCTAAAGGCTTGTACATTACTTTATTTAAGTCTTCAATTAAAAATTGTAGTTTTTGTTGAGTTTGTACAAACTCTAAGAATTTAGCATTTTCTAATAATTTTTGTTGGATTTCTTCAAATACTGATAATTCTTCTTCTGTAGGTTCATTACCTGCTTGAGCAGACTCCATTAAATCTTTTTGTTTTGATACAAATTCTGTATATAAAGCGTTAGCTTCTTTATCTGCGTATAATTCTTCAGATGCTGCTAATGATGCTTTATACTCATCAGATTCTCTTAATGCTCTTTCAAATTCATTTGCTTTATCATAAATATTTACCATAATTATTTGCTCCTTTTATGTTGTAGTTTAATTATAACATAGTTTTACCTTCTTTGACAATAAATCGTTTTTATCATCTTTCCCTATACAACATATCTTTTTTCTATAAAAAAGTAGGTTTCAAAAACTACTATGTACGAATTCATACAATAATTCTATATAACAAAAAATGCTACTTCATACTATCTTTTTGTTTTCTTGATAAGACTAATACAAGTAAACTTATTATAGCCAATAATGAAAAATCATTAATATTACTCATTCCTGTTTTTGGAAGACTCTGTTGTTTTAATAAGTTTTCTTTAGACATCGTGTTTTGAGCGTCTGTTTTAGAAAGATTATTTTTATCTGATACTATTGCAAATTGACTGAAGTGATCTATGTAGAATTCTATATTTCCGTTATTTATAACTGAGGGAATTTGTTTTAGATTTCCATTTTTTTCTACATGATATACTTCTATATTTTTATTTTCATATTCTGCTAAAGCTACTCTTACTAGTCTATTGTTGTTTAACGATATTTCTTTTCCACCTTTGTGTAAACTTAAATCGTATATTCTTACATTCTTATTACCTTGTAGCTTGTCTTTTACAGCATTTATTTCTTTTTCATCTTCTATCTTTACTGCTCTAAATTCTATATCATCTATAGAAACATCGTACAATTCTAAACTCACCTTTTTATCAAGAGATTCTAAGAACAATGTTTTTGTTTTTCTTGTTAATACAGGATTATTATCAGATACATACGAAGTTTCCTCTTTTCCTCCAGATGACGTTATCGAAGTTCCTTCATTTCTTGAGCTCTCTGGTTTTACAGGCGTTGACGATTGAGTTGAATCACCTTGTTTCCCTGATGCCTCTGGTTGTACTGGTTTCTCTTGTTTCCCTGGAACTGATGGCTTCTCTTCTTTTGGTTTCTCCTCTGCAGGTGATACCGATGTCCCTTCTTTTCCTGAGTTTTCTGGCTGAACCGGCTTTCCTTGCTTTTCTGAAACTTTTGGTGTTTCTTCTTTTGGTTTCTCCTCAACCGCTTTTACAGGCGTTGATGGTTGTCCAGATACCTCTGGTTGTACCGGTGTTCCTGGTTGTACAGGTTGTTCCTCTTTTGCTTCTGATTTTACAGGTGTTGACGGCTGTCCAGATACCTCTGGTTGCACCGGTGTTCCTGGTTGTACAGGTTGCTCCTCTTTCTCTGAAACTTTTGGTGTTCCCTCTTTTTGTTTTTCCTCAGCTGGATTTCTTGGCGTTGATGGTTGAGCTGAATCACCTTGTTTCCCTGATGTCTCTGGTTGTGTTGGGGTTCCTGGTTGTACAGGTTGTTCCTCTTT
>NZ_DBHIUF010000017.1:0-20053 GCF_057272915.1 Gemella sp. | reverse complement strand
TCCCTGATGTCTCTGGTTGTGTTGGGGTTCCTGGTTGTACAGGTTGTTCCTCTTTCTCTGAAACTTTTGGTGTTCCCTCTTTTTGTTTTTCCTCAGCTGGATTTCTTGGCGTTGATGGTTGAGCTGAATCACCTTGTTTCCCTGATGTCTCTGGTTGTGTTGGGGTTCCTGGTTGTACAGGTTGTTCCTCTTTTGCTTCTGATTTTACAGGTGTTGACGGCTGTCCAGATACCTCTGGTTGCACCGGTGTTCCTGGTTGTACAGGTTGCTCCTCTTTCTCTGAAACTTTTGGTGTTCCCTCTTTTTGTTTTTCCTCAGCTGGTTTTACAGGCGTTGATGGTTGGACTGAATCACCTTGTTTCCCTGATGCCTCTGGTTGTGTTGGGGTTCCTGGTTGTACAGGTTGCTCCTCTTTTGGTTTCTCCTCTGCAGGTGATACCGATGTCCCTTCTTTTCCTGAGTTTTCTGGTTGAACCGGCTTTTCTTGTTTATCTGAAACTTTTGGTGTTTTTTCTTTTGTTTTTTCCTCAGCTGGTTTTACAGGCGTTGATGGTTGGACTGAATCACCTTGTTTCCCTGATGCCTCTGGTTGTGTTGGGGTTCCTGGTTGTACAGGTTGCTCCTCTTTTGGTTTCTCCTCTGCAGGTGATACCGATGTCCCTTCTTTTCCTGAGTTTTCTGGCTGAACCGGCTTTTCTTGTTTCTCTGGAATTTTTTGTGTTTCTTCTTTTTGTTTTTCCTCAGCTGGATTTGTTGGCATTGATGGTTGAGCTGAATCACCTTGTTTCCCTGATACCTCTGGTTGCGCTGGCGTTCCTGGTTGTACAGGTTGACCCTCTTTTCCTGAGGCTTCTGGTTTTTCAGGTGTTGACGGCTGAGTTGAGTCACCTTGTTTCCCTGATGCCTCTGGTTGTACTGGTTTCTCTTGTTTCTCTGGAACTGATGGCTTCTCTTCTTTTGTCCCTCTTACTATAATTTTATCTATTTTTTCCTTGTTCTCTACAGTTATTTTTTCTATAACTTCTCCCGTCGTACTATTTAAAATATACGTCGTTGTCGTTATATTTTTACCATCTTCTCCTTCTGTTTTTACAAACTCTTTACCTTTATCTAACAAAGCATCTTCTTCATAAACAACTTCCCTTGGAATTGTAGTTTCTTTTATTTTTGTCTTAATTCCTTTTGTTATAACTGTATTTACAGCATCTGTTCTTGCTGAAGTTCTACTTATTTCTTCTACAGTATTCGTCTTTTTATTTAATCTTGATTTTATAGTTGTAACAACTTTACCATCTTCTCCTGTAATTTCACTAATATAACCATAATCTTTTGTATCATCTCCAGTGTAAATTACTTTTAATGGCAGTTTTTCTTCTTCAGTTGTCGTTAGCGTTTCTCCATACAATTCTTTGACACTAACACTTACAGAAACTAAATCAAAACTATCATCATTATATACTACTTTTACTCTTCCCTCTTTATTTCCAGAACTTGAAGTACTTGGCTCAATTTCCCATATAATATTTTTTATAGGTAGAGTATTTTTCTCAATAGATAATTCCGCGTTAGGCTTATCTCCTTCATAAAGTTCATAAGACTTCTTAGTTGGTTCATAATAATCTTTTTGGGTTTTATTTAAAATAGATGAAGCTTCACTTATTTCTTTTTCCAAATTAGCAAATTTATTTTTTTCTTCCACTAATTTATCGTAAGTTTCTATTCCGTCTAAATTCCCCTTAACTTCTTTTAAAAGATTATTATAGTTATTCAACAATTCATCTTTTCGACCATTAAACTCAGTTACTACTTCTGACGGTTTTAATGTAGTATTAGTATTTTTGAATGTTTCCAAACTATTAGTTACTCTTGCTATCTCATCTGTCAATAAAGTTTTATCTAATTTTAAGCCACTAACAGACGTTTTATATTCTTCTAACAATATTTCCAATTCTTTAGTTAAAGCTTTTATATCTGATTGTTTGGCACTACTATTTTTTAACAATTCTTCAACTTTTTGCAGTTTAGTGTCTAATTCTACTTTTTTTGCATTATAACGATTTTTTGTTTCCACAGTTTTATGCTCTGTGTCTACTTTCTTCTCTTTCTCACCAGATGCTTTTTGTTTAATAGCTTTTAACTCCTCAAAATTTGGTAATACTTTTACTACTACATTTATATTAGGATTTACCGTTTTTCCTAGATAACTTATTGTTACTGGTAAAACATGATTTACCGCTGTCGGTTGAATTTCATCAGGAATATTTATATTCAATGTTGCTGTATTAGGTAAATTGTCTAAATTTAATTTTTTTAATACTTCTTCTCTTGATATTTTATTTAACGCTAATATTTCTACTGGATTTTGATCTTTCAATGAAATTTTTATATTCTCATTTACTATTTTTCTTACTTCTTCATCCGTTGGCTCTGCTATTTTTAAGTTTTTCAGTATTAGATTTTCTTTCCCTTTACCGTTTACTCTAGTTCTTTCACCTATATTAAAATTATCATCATCATTCAACATTGCTGTGAAATAAGCATTAGAACTATGTTCTCCTCCCTCTATGTAGGTCATAACATCTTTATCATTATATAATAATCCTACTAAACTATCTCCCCTCATTCCATAATGTTTAATTTTTCCTTGTTTTGCTAATTGCTTACTTAAAATACTTTTCTTATATAAATCACCATTTGTTCTCGAAGCATTGATTTTTGGAGCATTAAACGTTGTAGCTTTTTTAAAAACATTATTGTAAAAGTTTCTATATTTTTTAGCCGCAGAATCAATCCAATACCCATTTTCCTCATTAGCTAACCTATTTAGCTTGACTACAGCACGTTGAGTCAAATATCCTCCTAAAGAATGTCCCGTAATATAAAAATTCTTAATGTCTTCTCTTATACCTATCTCTTTTATTATTTCTTCTATTTCTTGACCTTGCTTTGGATCTTGTCCTACTGCAATAACCCCGTCATTAGTAACATCCGCACCACCCTTAGTTCCTCTTATCGCAAGAACATGAACTAAGCCGCCTGGTAAAATCGGCAACGCACTTTTACTTTTAAATAATACTGCATCAAGTCCACTTGCATTATGATAAGTCTTATCGATTTCCCAATATGGAGAAAACTCATTATGTATAAGTTCATACACGTTTCTAGCATTTGGATCATCTTTTACATTATTATCAGTGGCAGTCCACTTATAGTCTTTATTTAAAACTTTTTTAATATACTCATCATCACGATATACTAATTTCATAAACATAGCCATATCACGATCCGTTACATACCACTTGAAATTATCATCATCCCCTGATTTACTTAAATCACTTTGATCATGATCTGTAATTCCATCGCCATCAGTATCTTTTAAAAATGGATGTCCATAATATCCATAATATGTTTTTCCATCTTTTTCATAAACATAGATTTCACTACCATTCTTCGCACTATCTCCATCCTTATCTTCATTTGCTTTTAATGGCGTTTTTCCAAAAAGTAAATTATCAATTCGACCATCTTCTGTCGTTATTAAACCTTTTGAGATTTTCACAAAATCATCATCAGTTGCAAATCGCTTTACAGATTCTCTTTCTGAATCTGTAGATCTTTTTCTACGAGCTTTTGTCTTTTCAGCAACAGCTTTTTCTATAGAACTTTTCTCTTCTACTGAATTATTTTTACCTTCGATTCCAGAAACAGACTTTTCTTGAGTAGCTTTCTCTTCTGCTAAATTATTTTTCTCTTTAGTCCCTGAAACAGGCTTTTCTTGAGTGGCTTTTTCTTCTACTAAATTGTTTTCTTCACCTGGTCTTGAAGCAGTTTTTTCTATGTCTTTTGGTTTTTCTGTTACGATTGCTTCACTCTTATATGTTTCTTTTGTTTTTTCCTTTTCAATAATAGTGTTATTTTCTTTATATATATTTTCACTAGTATTTGCTTCATTTGCTAAAGCTGGTGATGCTAAAAATATAAAAGCTCCTACTAATACTGAAAATGTTCCAACACTAAATTTCTTAATCGAATATTTTAATACTCTTTTTTGGTCTTTATTTGCCATGGGTACTCCTTACTATTATAATTTTTTATACTAGATTGACAGATAAACATAAAAAATAAAATCAATAAATCTAGTTTTTATATTAATGCCTACAAGATACGAAAAAAATCAAAAATATATATTTGATATATGAGGTTGAACTAAAAGTCCTAAATATTTAAAAAAATTTATATAAAAACTTATAAGCACAATAGCTTATTAATATCTAACTTCGCTTTATAAAAACTTTTTAGATATCTAATAAATTTTATAAGACAGAACCGACAACATCAATTTCTCTAAAATCATGATTTTTGAGCCACTCCCATCTAATATGCTATATTATAAGCTAGATTACTCTAACAAATTTTACTAAATATAACTATACTTATTAGAAATTTTCATGAAAATACATTACGATCATTTCATACTCATTTCCCTATTAAATAAAATAACTTCTGCAAAATAAAATTAATAAACTATTAAAAAATAAAAGATATATAATTAATTATATATTTTTTCATCAAACTCAATTCCCTTATCTATAACAATGTCCATTTTTCTTTTAAATGGATTATATCCCTTAAACTCTATTTTAGAATTTTAATATTTATTTGTCAAGAATTTATAACAAATACTGTCTCTGTTCAAAGTCACAATATTATTATATTTACACATAAATTCGTTCCTGATAAATAAAATTATAAATAATAAAATACAAAACTATCTACTATAACGCTGAGCAAAAAATCTCAAATTTTATGAACATAACGGTTTATCAATACCTAAATTCGCTTTATGAAGGTCTTTTTGATATATAAACCCTCCTTATAACAAAACTTTTAGATATCTAATAAACTTTGCGGGAACCTCAGCAAAATCACTTTCTTCAAAATTACAATTTTTTGTCACTCACTTTTAATCATTATATAAAAAGACTCATCCGAAGATGAGCCTCTTATCTTAATTAAAGATATTATTTTCTCTATTTCATTAATACCACCAAAGTTTTTGGTATCTATGTCCTATTTGTAATGATAAATCTTTTTTATTTTGGTCAGCACCATTAATATACAATTTACCAGCTTCATACATATCAATCATTTCATTTGGTACACTAGAAATAACTATGCTTCCATTGTTATCACTTTCTACTTGTGAGAATTTCACACTGTAGTCTCCTGCCGGAAGATCATCGAAATACCAACGAAGAGTATATGTTTGTAGTGGTACTTCCCAATACAATTCACGATAAATAAATTCATGTTCTCTTACAACTTTATTATCTTTTTTATCTATTATCTCTACTTTATACTTCGAATTATTTTTCTCATCATATGAAGAAATATATCCACGAACATAATTAAAACTACGATTAGCCTTGAATGTTTGTTCAACTTCTGTATCTTTATTAACTCTAACTATTCCATCTCTTAAATAATTGTCCGTTGCATAAATACTAATACCATTAATTACACGTGAATCATAATCTAAATTCATCAAATAAGATGGTCTTAAGAAACTATCGCTTCCTACTTGAAGAGCAAATACTACTCCAAAAGCAATATAAAGTTTTTTCTTGTACTTATCAAATATAGTCGTCTCATATCTTTCAGAAAATAGTATTATACCTTTTGCTCCTAGAATGAAAATTATCGGCATCCATGCATAAACATATCTAGGTTTAGCTTCCCAGATTAAATGGAACATAAACACCCCGAAGATAATAATTTGGAATAGGAAGCATGAAGTAATATACTCTTTTCTACGTTTATAGATGTAATATACCATACCAAAGATAATCACGACATACATCATTTGAGAAAGATATATGAAGAAACTATTATTACTTCCATAGAAAAGTTGCCACAAGAAACCATCTCCATCTCTTAGTGCACGTGTCCCGTTAGTGTAGTTTATTGTTCCATCACTCCAATTACCTCTTATTTTAAGAACTATCATAAGTAAATTTAGGAAAAATGGTCTATGAGTCACCCTATTAAAGAATAAGCCCAGGTCATCTGCCATCTTGTTTTGACTAAGATATGTAAATTGGAAATCCTGCCAATTATAACTTCCACCTTGAATACTCATTCCCATCATTACCCAGTGCAACATTGGAAACTTATAGCCATCATCTTTCCAAAATCCATAGTGTGCCCATAGCATATCGAATCCTTTTCCAAAGAATACAAATGCAATTCCAAAGGTCACTAATAATAAAACTAAATTTTTATACCATTTAAAAAATAGTAAGTAAACTATTAACGCTGGTAAAATAATAATAATATTAGATCTTAAATTCCATGCAAATGCAACTAGAATAGCTACTGCTACAATATGCTTTGTTCTAAAGATAAAACTTCCATCTGAAGGTATAAGAACATATATTATTAAAGCAACCATAATTACCATTAGAGTATCTGAATAATAGAATAAACTATACATTTGGAAAGGAATGTATAATATCATTAATCCTAAAATTATGGTTTGTTTTTGTTTTGTTAGTAATTTTCCAGCTGTCTTATATGTTAAAAATATTGTCGCCGTTGTTACTAAGAAACAGAATATATGTAATGTCCACACTTCTGATATATGTAGAAATGCAGCTATACGGTATATCCAGTATAGAATAATTGTCGGTGTAATATTATTCGGATAAACTAAAAAATATCTTTCACCAGAGAATTTTCCATAGTTTAGCATATAGTGGGCTTCATTTTCTATCTCTGCACCATCTGAAAAGTTTAGTGTATCCATAGATAAAATAATCGCCTGAAATACTAAATATACTAATATAATAATTCTATTATATTTTTTTAATCCAACTTCGTCTGTTGCTAACACTTTTTTTACTGCATAAATAAACAGTATGAAAACCACTGGAACTCCTAACAGAAGTGCCAACGGATTTAATATTCTTTCATATACAAAAGGTGCAACATATGCCCACGTTAAAGCTATTGTAAACAAAGCTATAAACACATATGAAAACACATTATGTAATATTCGCCTCATAATTATCTCCTATCCTTTCTGTTAAGATGATTTGCAAACATTATCGGAGACATTGCTATCATCGTTTTATTTATGAATGTGTCACTATCAAAATAGTTTTTTCTAGATTTTATTAACTCTAAAATTTCTATTTCCTCGGACATATTCTCATACATTCTAAGTACATCAAAAAGTAAATATCCACATAGTAAATTTAAACTATCTTCATACTTTTTATCTTGCTTAAATTCTTCTATTTTATTAAATGCAATCATTATTCTTCTTGTTGAAGCTTCAATCATTGCATTATTTCTTACAGATTTATTTTCTTCTAAATCTTTATAACCAACTTTCGCTACTTGACTTACTTTTCCTGCAACATCAAAGACACGTAATTTGAAGTATAAATTCTCTAAAGCTAACATATCCTCTTGGAATCTTAAACTATAGATATCTAAGAATTTCTTCTTGAAAATACAAGAAGTAATATTATAATTCAAATCACTTTTCAATCTTTTTATTTCTTCAACTAGATAGTTCTGGCCTGTTGAAATTTTCCCATCTAGAATACTTGGATAACCATTTCGTGTTAACATTGCTATATCAAGATTTTTCTGTGATACTTCATTAAACAATAATTCCAAATAATTAGATTTTAATTTTGAATTTTCTTCAACAAAAACTGTATATTCTCCCTTAGAAAAATCTAACGCACAATTCTTCGCCGATGAGTTAGAACCTAGTTGTTTTTTTATATAATTTATTTTATTATTATCTAACACAGCTACCACTTCTTCTATCTTAGAATCTGAAAGGTCGTCAACTACAATTATTTCGAATTCTTGAAAACTTTGATTAAATAAATCTTTTATTATACTTTCTAGTCTATCGACACTTCTATATGCCGCTAAGACTACTGTAATTTTTGTTTTATTCGTTGTTTTTATTTTTTTCGTTAATATTTCATTTCCCAAAAGCATTGTATCTAAAAATATATCTTTTGTTCTATCTAATGTTTTAACCATAATTTATCCTCTATATTTTAAGGTTTTATCATTTTATTATATCATAAATACTAAGTTTTTTCATTTAGTATGAGAAAACAACCAAAAGAAGTGACTCAGAAGACTTGACTGCATTAAATCAATTCCTTTGAATCACTTCCTATTTTACTTTTAAAACATTCTCTATTATATCTGTACTAAATCTACAAGAACAATTTAGAACGTTCTCTTTCCCTACTTAATTTTTCTGAACGTGCCTTCAAGCTTACTAAAATAGCACCTCCGGCTAAAACGACCATTAGATAGATAAATAATATCTTAATATCACGCTCTACCGCTGGAATATATACACCACCTACCGCTTCACGTAGTAAACCTATAGAATATGTAAATGGTACTTTGGGATATAACGCTTGGAAAAATTCTGATGTCATTTGAATCGGAAATGTTCCTCCTGAACTTCCTAATTGTAATACTAGCAGCACTATACAAACAGCTTTCCCTACATTTCCTAAAATACACACTATAGTGTAAATAATTGAAGAAAATAGCAGCGAAATCAGTAATGCATATAATACAAACCTATATGGTGAGGTTGCCTGTGTTCCTAGAACATACATATCCCCTAGTGTAATTATTAATGTTTGGAATAACGATATTATTACAAACAATAACCCTCTACCAAAATATTTTTGATAAGGTTTATATTTGTTTTCCTCATCCTCCACCTTCGTAGTTAATAACGAAGACATTAGTAATGAACCAACCCAAATAGAAAGTACTGTATAGAACGGTGTCATCGCTGAACCATAGTTTTCTATATGATAAAGTTTATTCTCTTGAAGTTTAACAGGATTTGCGAAAAACTCTGCCTGTTGTTTATAGTCAACCTTCAATAGATTAAATAGCTGATTTTTATCTATACCATTATCAATCTTTTTAATTTCATCAGTTAGCTTTTGAATTTTACTTTTTGCAGATGGCATTTGGGCTTGTAACGATAATAGTTTTCCGTATGCGTTACTAATTTTTACCTCAGTTTCTGATAATTTTCTCTCTACTGCAGGTAGTTCTCCTTGTGTCCTAGCAATTATGCCACTCACCTTATCAATATTAACCTCTGCCTTGCTAAGAACTTGAGAGATTAAAGGTGCAACTTCAACATTCAATTTAGAATTCATATTTGAAGAAACTTCATTAATTCTAGCAGATTTATTTACAAATTCCTCTTTTACAGTATTCGCTATTTCATCATAATGATCCATCTTATTATAGATATTATTATTTACTTCTTTTATCGTCGTAATATCATTCGATAAAGTAGTTACTCTTTCAAGTTGATTATTAAATAATCTCTCATTCGATAATTTATTAAAATACTCAAAGATATTCTTTACTAATTGTAATCTTTCTGTACTAGCTTGTAATCTGCTATCTAAAGCTTTCTGTCTTGCTTTTATTTCTTCTGTTTTATCTGGTTTCTGTTGTAACTCTTTTGCTATAACATTAGCTTCTTTAGATACTTCCTCTACAACATTAAGATGATTATTAATAATCGGCAATAATCTTTCATTGAAGCCCTGTATATTATTAATAGTAATCCCTGCCTTATCAGCAATCATAATACTATTTGTAGCTACCCTATCTATTTCTGGGAGTGTATTTTGAACATTATTCAAAATATTTGAACCATGCTCTACTTTAGCAATTAATTCACTTAAAGTACTTTCATATGTAGAAAAGTTATCATTTAATTTAAAGATTTCCTCCTTTGCTTTTTCAATTGATGGAAGATTTTCTTCAAATTTTATCCCCGCTTCATGCAGTTTTTCAAAAATTATACCATTAGCTGTTTCTACAAAGTTTTTACTAATATTATTAGCTATTGCAGAAGCACCACTGTTTGTTATTTTTGGACTAATCGCATTAATTTTTTCATTAACCGTATACTCTATAGTGGCTCTCTTAGGTTCTGTTCTACTAACAGATGTCATATCTTGACTGAAATTTTTTGGTACAACAATACTCGCATAATAGTCCCCTATTCTTACTCCATCCTCAGCTTGTTGTTTATTAGAGACAAACTGCCAATCGAGATTTTTATTATTTTTCAATCCTTCAACTAAACTATTACCTAAATTTAAATCTTTTCCATCTACAGTAGCACCGGCATCTTCTGAGGTTACAGCAACCTTTATATTGTTAGTATGTCCATAAGGATCCCATGACGATAGTATATTCGGCCATGCATACATTGATGGTAAAAATATTAATCCTACTATAATTATCCATGTATTAGTTTTTCTAAATACTTCTTTTATATCCTTTCGAAAAATCTCTATAATATTTTTCAACTTTTAATCTCCTCTCTATAAATTAATCAACAAAAACAATTAGAGATATCATTTATCCCTAATTGTTAATCTAACTATTATATCATGAATTAACTACTAATTAAAGTAATTACATGATATTCAAACTTACTCCATATACAGAACTACATTATCTTTAGTAGAATGTTTTATATCTATAATTCTTTGATTACTACTTCCTCTAAATCTAAGGCTTAAATCTTTTAGAAAAATCATAAATGGTCCATCTACCAAAACATCACACAAGCTTAATAATTCCTTTTTATCCTCACTACCATTTAGGAGTTGCTCATATGTGTAGCCACTATATACCCAAATATCTTTTGTTGAACCGAATTCATCTCTTACTCTTTTAGCTAACGTTCTAGCTACTTGAGTATTAAGGAACGGCTCTCCTCCTAAAATCGTTAATCCTTGAACATATGAATTACTTAAATCTTGTATTATTTGATCTTCTATTTCTTTCGTATATAATTGCCCCGCGTTGAAATTTTGGATACTTTCGTTAAAACACTCTTTGCAAGCGAATAGACAACCACTTAAATATATTGAACATCTTACTCCCTCACCATCAACGAATTGAAATGGTTTATAATCAGCGTATTTTTTCTTAGAATACGCTCCCGCTAGCCAAGTATCATTAGCTTCTTTAAATGTTCTCATCATACATTTATTATTAGTAGTTTTCTTAGTAGCACTATATTCTGAATTGTCTATCGTGCTAATAATAGTTCTTAATTTTTCTTCTCTTGACATAATCCTCACCCCTTATATTCATATAATATCACTTTTAAAAATGAATTACAATTTATCTTATAAAGAGATCCTCAAAAATCTTTATTTTTGAGAAATCGATTTTATCGAGTAACAATAATACAGTTTGTTAAATATCTAAAAAGTTTTTATAAAGCAAAATTAGATATCAATAAAGTACCATACCTAAGATTCTCATATAAACTTTCTAAAATTTGAAACTTTTGATTCAGCACCTTCAAAATATATCTTATATAAAATGACAAAGAAAGACTTAGGAAAATTAATTTTTATAAAATCAAAATCCTAAGCTACTAGTATCTAACTCCATGTATAAGTATTACTTATCTGCGGTGATATTTATAATGTTGTTCTTACTCTTATTTAATTTCTATGATATCTGTAGCAAATTTATCAAATTCCTTACTATGAGTTATTATCAAACTTGTAATATTGTGTTCTTTTAAGTAGTTAAAAATGTTTTCTACTATTAATTCACTCAAATTGGTATTCATAGCACTTGTCGGTTCATCCAAAATAATAAACTCAGGTCTTCTTATTAATATTCTAGCCAACTCTAGTCTTTGCCTTTCTCCACCACTTAAATTTTTCCCGTTTTCTTTCAATAAATAATTATATCCTAATTTATCAATCAATTCTTGTAGGTGTAATAATCTAACTATCTCATCAAGTCTATCCTCGTATGAATCACCTAAGAGAATATTATCTCTTATTGTAGCTTCATATATGTATGGTTCTTGAGTTACTTTCAAAAATTCTCCTAAAACTTGAATATTATTCTTATATATATCTTTTTCATTGATTAAGACTTCCCCATCTAACTTATATGCACCCTCTTGCAAGTTTCTTAATATAAGATTAGATACTGTCGTCTTTCCTACACCACTTCTTCCTTTTAAAACTAGAAAATCACCCTTATTAATTTCTAATCTAAAATCAGATAAAATCAGATTGTCTTTAAAATAAAAACTAGCTATATTCACATTTACACTGTTAAATTTACTTATTTTTAATGCTTCTTTCACTTCATTGCTTTTATTATTGAAAGTCTTAGACAACTCACTTTCTATCTTATAAGCGGTCTGCCTAACAGTTATTTTATCTGATATAGAATTTATAGGTTCATCTAACATTCTAACTGTAGAAAATATTGCAATAGCCGAACCTACGGAGAAATCTTTATATATTATAAAATACACTGAAAGTAATAGAGAAACAATAGGTAGTATAAATGCAACAGTAGCAGATATACCTACATATAACGAAAAATACTTTGCTAAGTCAGTATTGACCTTTATTCTCTTATTTATAATATTTTCTTTAAGATAATCTATAAAGTACTGTTCTTTATTTAATTGCTTTAAATCAAAATAACCTAATATTGACTGAAGTATATATTGATTAGTTTCACCTAATAATTTCTGTTCACTCTTCATACAATTCGAAAGCTTCTTACTTATTTGTTTTATAATAAAAAAACATACAAGTATTACAGAAAATAATATAAGTGTTATCGAAACATTATACCTACACATAAACATCAATATAGAAAACAAAATAAAAGACTGCGTTACTAAAATAACTTTACCTTGAGAATACCAATCTGATATCTTTATACTATCTGAGGTTAACTTAGATAATATTTCACCGCTTTTTTCTTCTTTAAAATCATTATATTCACTTTTTAAAAACTTATCATAAAAATACTCTAAAACAGAAAAATTTCCAAGAAAGAAAAGTTTTCTTAAAAAATATTGAGAAAGAAATAACAATAAAAAATAAAATACTAATATTACTATCAAGTATTTAACAAAATGATAAACTCTCTCAAAATCTTTAGATATCAAACTATCCAAGATAACTTGAATAATAAAAATTGATGTTAAATTTACTATAGTTCTTAGTAAAATAAAAACTATGGTAATAAATTGAACAATATACAACTTATTATCATAATATTTTTTTGTACGATACATAAACCTCTCCTCCCCATTTATTACACATTACTTCACATATCCTTGTTTTATTAGCCAACAATAAAGTAAAACTTATCTTTTCACAAAATACATCTTATCTAATAAATAGATTATATCATTTTTTCAGAATAATGTAAATTTAATTCTTAAAAATCTGAAAATTAAAACTAGTAAATTTATGATTTTTTATCTCTTATTTTATGATTAATTACAATTTATCTCCTAAAATTATAAGAATGCTATTTTCAAATTATCTAAACTGTTTTATAATTATTATAATTTAAAAATTCATTTAATTGAAAAGTAATAATTACCATAGAATATTATTAAGTTAATTATTACAATATATTTTTTAAAAATTGCGAGGTGCTTTATGAGAGTATTAATAACTGGTTTTGATAAATTTGGTAGTGAGAGTATTAATCCTTCTAATTTATGTGTTAATAGCTTACCAGATGTAATAGATAATATAGAAATAAAAAAAATCACCCTGCCTACAGTCTTTAAAGATAGCTCACAGGTTTTAGAAGAAAACATAAAATCATTTTCTCCTAATATAGTAATCTGCGTTGGACAAGCTGGAGGAAGAAGTAAAATTACACCTGAGCGTATAGCTATTAATATTGATGATGCTAGAATCCCCGATAATATTGGAAATAGCCCTATTGATGAAGTTATAAGAAAAGATGGAGAAAATGCATATTTTTCCACACTACCAATAAAGGCTATTGTTGACGAATTGAATAAAAATAATATCCCTTCCGCTATTTCTAATACTGCCGGGACTTTTGTTTGCAATCATATTATGTATGAATCTTTATATCTAACTTCAACAAAATATCCACATATTAAAGCTGGATTTATTCATATCCCTTATATTGAAGAACAGGTTTCAGAGAAGCCTAATATGCCTTATATGAAAAAAGAAGATATTATCGTTGCTTTAGAATTAATAATAAAAACTGCCGTGACTTATTATGATAAGGAAGATACAAAAATAACAGGTGGCTTAGAACATTAATTAATGCTAAATTTCTACTCAATACAAACAGAGTCAAATTTTCATAAACAGTAAAAAAACACTGAAAAGATAGAGGATAGCCAAAAAGTCCTAAAATTTAACAAAGTTTATAGGAAAACTCATAGACGCAGTGGTTTATTGATATCTGAATTCGCTTTAAAAAGCTTTTCAGATATCTAATAAACTACTGCGGGAAGTGACTCTACAAAATCTTGTTTGAAATCACGATTTTTGAGTCACTCCCTTTCTTTTTTTTATTGACAAAATAGTATACTAAGTATATAATATATTAGCTATATTATTTTTAGGTGGTGAAATTATGTTAAAAGATGCGTTAGGTTATAAACTTATTACGCTATTAGAGAACATGAGAAGTTATACTAAACAACCTCTAGCTGAAATAGGCATTACACATGGGCATTTCATTACTCTTATTTACATTTCGGAAAATGAAGGTGTTACCCAAGCTCAACTTGCTGAAATACATAGAAAAGATAGAAATATTGTTGGGCGTAATATCGATGCTCTTGAAAAACAAAGTTTTGTTATTAGAAAACGTGGAGTAAAAGATAGACGTTCTTATACACTACATTTAACTGAAATAGGTAAAGAGGTTTTATCAACTTACTCTAATCTACTAAACACAGCTGAAAAAGAGGTTCTTAAAAACTTAACTGAAGAAGAAATTTCTACTTTCTTCACGATATTGAATAAAATAACTTAAGGAGGAACTTACATGGAAAAAACACAAAATTATATAGAAAATCCGCTAGGTACAAAACCTATAAAAAAACTACTTACATCATTTGCTTGGCCAGCTATTACAGCGAATATTATTAATGCGATGTATAGTGTAATTGACCAGATTTTTATCGGTCAAGGTGTTGGATACCTAGGTAATGCTGCAACAAATGTCGCCTTTCCTCTTACAACTATTTGCTTAGCTATCGGTTTAATGATAGGAATCGGTGCTGCCTCTAACTTTAATCTTGAGTTAGGTCGTGGTAATCCTGAAAAAGCGAAATCTGTAGTTGGTACTGCAGTATCTTCATTGTTTATTATAGGTATTATTATCACGATTTTAGTTCACATATTCTTAAAACCACTTATGTACGCATTTGGATCTACAGATGAAATTTTAGAGTATGCAATGACCTTTGCTAGTATTACATCTTTAGGAATTCCATTCTTGCTAATTTCTATTAGTACTAACCCTATTGTTCGTTCGGATAATAGTCCAAAATATTCAATGTTTGCCATTATTTTTGGTGCAGTACTTAATACTATTCTTAATCCAATTTTTATCTTTGGATTTGGTTGGGGAATTGCTGGTTCGGCTTGGGCTACAGTTATAAGCCAATTCTTATCTGCATTGATTCTTGTTTTATATTTTCCAAAATTCAAAAGTGTTAAATTTACTAAGCAAGACTTCATCCCTAAGATACGTTTATTAAAAGTTGCTGCTGGATTTGGAATGCCTTCATTTGTTTTCCAAGGTTCTAATATGATAGCTCAAATAGTAACAAATAACTTGTTAAATATTCACGGTACTAATTCTGTATATGGAAATGATATTCCTATAGCTGTAGCAGGTATCGTAGCTAAAATTAATATAATATTTATAGCTATTATTATTGGATTAATTCAAGGGGCTCAACCAATCTTCGGATATAATTACGGAGCTAAAAAATACGAACGAGTTCGTACTACAATGAGATATACCATGAAGTATGCAATGATTATCTCAATTACATTCTTCTTAATCTTTGAGATTTTCCCTAAACAAATTGTTAGTCTATTCGGTAATGGCGATGAACTTTACTTTGAGTTTGCAGTTAAGTATATGCGATTCTTCTTGCTATTTACATTTATCAATGGTGTTCAAATTTCAAGCTCTACTTTCTTCTCTGCAATAGGAAAACCTAAAATTGGAGTTACTATTGCCTTAACTAAACAACTTATAGTGCTAATACCAATGTTATTTATTCTTTCTCACTTCTTTGGAATTAATGGAATAATCTATGCCACTCCGGTAACAGACCTTTGTGCATTCTCAGTTTCTTTATTCTTCTTAATTAGAGAATTTAGAATAATGCCAAAACAAAATATTATTTAGATAAACTAAAAAGGGAGTGACTCAAAAATCGTGATTTCGTAGAAATCGATTTTGTCGAGTCACCCCCGCACAGTTTATTAGATATCTAAAAAGCTTTTCTAAAGCGAATTTAGATATCAATAAACCACTGCGTCTATGAGTTATCATATACACTTTGTTAAAATTTAGGACTTTGAAATCAGCCCTTTTTCATTATTTATTATCTTGTAGCTACATATTTTAATTCATCTTTATGTTTAGCTAAGAAATCGTTCATTTCGTTATCTGGAATTTGACGTAGGTACAGGTTAGAACGAATTGTTTCGTCTTCCTCACGACAAGTAGATAATACTAAATATTTATCATTTCCTTTAAGTTGAACGCTATCATTTTTAGTTGTTGCATCTTTCTTAACATTTGTTAATTGGTTTAAGAAATCTTCATCACTTTCAAAATCTAAACGATAGAATGAAGTTGTTTCTGGTACGATTGTTAAGAATGCTGCTTCGTAGTAGTATTTTCTCTCTGGAGTTTCAATAACTACGAATTTGTGTTTGTCCATGTATTCTTGTTTGTCATAGTAGTTAACATCGTTGAACATACGGTGATCTCCAACTTTACTTCCACGAGCGTGACCGAATAACCAAGTTAATCTGTCATGGAAGTCTTTTTTGTTATCCATATCCATGAATACAGTACCAAGGTAAGGAACATGCCCACCTTCAAAAGTTTTATCTAAGTATGTTTCATTGTCATTAGTTTGAACTACTGGTTCGTCTAACTGAGTTCCTGGAGCATAAACATAAGCTACAGTTTCGTTATTCGTCTTAGATAATTCTGAAAAACGTTTTGATAAATAATCTTTCTCTTCTTTACTTACTGTGTAAGTTGCTTTTGATGATGAACTAGAACTTTTTCCATTATCATCACTACATCCAGCTACAAATACAGCAGATGTTACTAAAGCAATTGCTAAAAGTAAAATAGAGAAAAGCTTTTTAAAGTTAAATACTTTTTTCATTATATTTTTCCTCTCTATTAAAAAATTAATAACTGTTTATCATTATACAATATCTTAATAGATTTTTCTATTACTTTTATTTTACAATTATATAATTTTTTATCTTACTACTACAGCTGTTCCTGTAACTGTTACTAAAAGCATATTATTACCGTTGCTTCCAAGTCCATCAAAGTCTACTCGAACTCCAATAACCGCATTAGCACCCATTGCAACTGCACGCGCTTCTAATTCTTTTAAGGCTTCAGCTCTTGCTTGAATAATTTCATCTTCATAACCTTGGCTTCGTCCACCAAAGAAGTTTCGAAGCCCTGCTCCTATATCTTTAATGAAATTAATCCCAGCTACTACTTCACCTGTAGCTAATCCTTTATATTCTACTACTTCCATTCCTGGAACATAATTTGTTGTTGCAATTATCATAATACATCCCTCCAAAATTATTTATTAGTCTACTAAGATATCTACTACTTCTTCTAATGTTGCTCCTAAGAAGTATGAATTAATATCAATTTGCTCTAAAACTTTTTGAATATCTTCTTTTTGGTATTTTACACCCACTAATTTTTTAGCAATATCTTCTACATCCATTACTCCGAAAAAGTCTCCGTAGAATTTAATATTAGTAATAACACCTTGTTCTACCATGATATTAGCTTCAATTTTACCAGTTTTAAGTCTTCTATTACGTTTAATATTGAAGTCAGGGTTTTTACCATATACCCAATCCCATGAGTTATTTTTTTCTTCTTGGATAGCTAAGATTGCAGCTTCATCTTCTTTAGTTGCAATAAAATCAGTCATTTCGTATTTTTCACTCATATATTTTTTAAGAGCTGCTACGAAATCTTGAACTGTCATATCTTGATTCGGAAGATGATCTTTAATGTTTGTTACACGAGAACGTACTGATTTAATACCTTTTGATTCAATCTTATCTTTAGATACTTTTAAAGCATCAGCTAAAACTGATGTATCAACATCAAACATTAAGCAACCGTGGTGCATAATACGACCGTTACGCACGTATTGAGCATTACCACAGAATTTTTGCCCATCAATTTCTAAGTCGTTACGCCCTGTAAATTCCGCTTTAACTCCTAATGAATCTAATGCATCTAGCACAGGTTGTGAGAATGATTTGAAGTCAAATTCTTCACCACTTCTACCACTTGAAATGATTGTGTAGTTTAAGTTGTTTAAATCGTGGTAAACTGCACCACCACCACTTACACGACGAACGATTTTAATATCTTTATCATCACAGAATTTTTGGTTTACTTCTTCTGTTGTATTTTGGTTTTTACCAACAACGATACATGGCGAGTTTATCCATAACATAAACACATCGTCTTTTTCTGCAAGTTCATTAAAAGCATATAGCTCTAATGCTGTGTTGTAGCGTGGGTCGTTACTTTTTGATTCTATATATATCATATTAATCTCCTTAATAATTAACTATTTCTTTTTCTTTTATTATACCACTTTTTACTGACTAAAACACTAAATTTTTATCCAAATTAATATTTTTTTATTATTTCAAACAAACTTCAGTCAGATTATGGTATAATTATTAAGAATTATTAAAATTATTTTAGAGGAGTTACCCTTTTATGACAAAAATTATTTTAACTGGAGATAGACCGACTGGAAAACTTCACTTAGGGCACTATGTTGGTTCTTTAAAAAATCGTATAGCTTTACAAAATGAAGATGATACTGAAGTATTTATTATGATTGCCGATCAACAAGCACTTACTGATAATGCTGATAATCCAGGAAAAGTTATCGAAAATATTACAGAAGTAGCACTTGATTATCTTGCGGTTGGAATTGATCCTAAAAAAACTACTATTTTTATCCAATCGCAAATTCCACAACTTGCAGAATTATACATGTACTATATGAATTTAGTATCAGTCTCTAGATTACACCGTAACCCTACTGTTAAACAGGAAATTAATGACAAAAAATTCGGTGAAAGTATTCCTGCAGGATTCTTTACTTATCCTGTAAGCCAAGCTGCGGATATTACTGCTTTTAAAGCAACACACGTTCCTGTTGGTGAAGATCAAAAACCAATGCTTGAACAAACTCGTGAAATCGTTCGTGACTTCAATAGAACATACAATAAAGAAGTTCTAGTATTACCTGAGATTGTACTACCACCAAAAAATCATGCTCGTCTTGTAGGTATTGATGGACAAGGGAAAATGAGTAAGAGTTTAAACAATGGTATTTACCTAGGTGATAGCGAAGAAAACATTAAAGCTAAAATCATGAAAATGTACACTGATCCAAACCACATCAAGATTGAAGATCCAGGTCAAGTCGAAGGAAATGTAGTATTTAAATACTTAGACATTTTCGATAATCGAGCTGATGAAGTTGCAGAACTTAAAGAACACTACTCTCGTGGTGGACTTGGTGATATGAAACTAAAACGTCGTTTAAATGATGTAATGCAAGACTACTTACGCCCAATAAGAGAACGCCGTGAAGAATTTGCAAAAGATAAAGCTGAAGTATACAGAATGCTAAAAGCAGGAAGTGAAAAAGCTGAGAAAGTTGCAGCTGCTACTTTAGATGAAGTAAAAGATGCAATGGGAATTAATTACTTCAAAAAATAAATTTTTTATAGAGAGTGACTCAAAAATCGTGATTTCGTAGAAATCGATTTTATTGAGTCACCTCCGCACAGTTTATTAGATATCTAAAAAGCTTTTATAAAGCGAATTTAGATATCAA
>NZ_DBHIUF010000016.1:2860-35968 GCF_057272915.1 Gemella sp. | reverse complement strand
CTTTTTTTTCAACTTCTCTTGACTTTTCTGTTTACACAAAATATTATACACTATCGATTTTTCCGCTTCTCTTTTAATTTTTAGAAGAAATTATTTTTCTTTACGTCTTCTTACTACAGTTGCTAATCCTAGAATTGCTAATCCTAATCCTGCTAATGGTGAACTACTATCATTAATACCAGTATTTGGTAATACTTTAGAAGTATCTTTTACTACAGGTTCTTTCTGATTTTCAGTTCTTGTCGGACTAGTTGACGTTGAAGGCGTTGTTGGCACTCCTTTTGGTGTTACCGTTACTGGTACTTCAATTTCAATAATTTCTCCAGTTGGTAATTTAACCTTAACTTTAACACTTGGTTTCTGTCCTGGTGTTTCAGTTGTTGGAATTTCTCCTACTTCTACGATTTCCCATCCTTCTGGTAAATCGATTTGTTTAATAACATCCTCTTTTGTTACTGGTGTGCCTACTTCGACTACTATCGGTCTAGCTTTAGGAGTAACTAATACTGGTACATCTACTTCAATAATTTCACCACTTGGCACTTTAACCTTAACTTTAACGCTTGGTTTTACTCCAGCTGGAATTGTTGTTGGGATTTCTCCTACTTCTACTATTTCCCATCCTGGTTCTTTTGGTAAATCAATATGACCTTTTACATTATCTGGTGTAATTGGTGTTCCTTGTGGTACAACTATTTGTCTTACTGTTGGTGTTACGATTACCGGCACATCTACTGTAATCTTACGTCCATCTGGTAATTGAATTTCCACTGAAACAACTGGTTTTGTTCCTGGCGTTGTAGTTGTTGGAATTTCTCCTACTTTTGTTACAGTCCATCCTTTAGGTAATTCGATATGTTTCTTAACATCTTCTGGTGTAACTGGTGTTCCTACAGGAACTACTACAAGTGTTACTTTCGGTGTTACGATTACTGGTATATCCATAGTTACTCGAATTCCATTTGGTAATTCAATCACTACTGGGATACTTGGTCTTTCACCTGGTATATCCGTTGTTGGTTTATCTCCAATAGAAATAACTTTTGTTCCTTTTGGAATATGATTTTCAACATCCTCCGCAGTAATTGGATCACCTTGTTTTTTAACAATATCTTTAATAGGTGTTACATTCACTGGCACTTCTACTGTAACAACTTTTCCATTTGGTAATGTAATAGTAACTTTTACTGAATCTTTCTTACCTGGTGTTGTTAAATCTGGACGGTCTCCTACTGTAACTGTTGCTCCTTCTGGTACTTTAATTTGTTTTAAGATATCCTCTGGAGTCAGTTTGTCTTTTGTTACTGGTGTTTCAATTGGTGTAATTGGTGTTACATTTACTGGAACTTCTACTGTTATTACTTTTCCATTCGGTAATTCCACAGTTACATTCACTGGGTCTTTCTTACCTGGTGTTGTTAAGTCTGGAATATTTTCTACTTTCGTTACTTTTCCACCTTTTGGAATTGTAATTCCTTTAGTATAATCTTCTTGTGTTAACGGCGTAGTTGTTACTGGTGTTTCAATTCCCTTAACTGGTGTTACTGTTACAGGAACATCAACAATATAAGTTTTACCGTTTGGTAATGTAATCGTTACTTTTACTGGTGTTTTTTCGCCTGGTGTTGTTAAATCTGGAAGATTTCCTACTTTAGCAGTTGACCCTTCTGGGATATTTAGACCTTTAGTATAGTCTTCTTCTTTTAACGGCGTAGTTGTTACTGGTGTTTCAATTGGTGTTGGTTTTGATTCTACAACTTTAATGTTTGCTGGAACTTCAACTAACACTTTTCCATCTTTACCTTTTACAATTACTGTAACTGGTTTATCTCCTGGTGTTGTTCCATCATATGGAGTTGTTTGTCCTTCTGGAACTTTGTATTCGAATGTTGACCCTTCTGGATAGTCACTTGGTGTGATACTATCTTCAGCTTTAGGTTTATCTTTATCTTCAGCATTTACTGGAGTTAATTGTTCTTTACCTTGAACGACTTTAATTTTCGCAGGTACTTCTACAATTGTATCTCCATCTGGATCTTTCACGACTACAGTAACATCTTTTTCACCCGGTGTTGTTCCATCATATGGAGTTGTTTGTCCCTCTGGAGTCTTGTATTCAAATGTTGATCCTTCTGGATAATCATCCGGTGTAATGCTATTTTGTGGTTTTGGTTTCTTATCATTTTCAGCATTCACAGGGACATATTGTGTCTTAGGTTCTACTACTACAATTGTCGCTGGAATTTCTGTAATTGGTTGTCCATTCAACTTAGCTACTACTGTTACAGGTTTTTCACCTGGTGTTGTTGTATCTACTGGAATGTTATCTTTATATTCAAATGTTGTTCCAGTTGGGAAATCATTTGGATTAATGTTTTCTTTTGGATCTGGCTGTTTCTTAGCTGGATCTACTGGGACATATTTAGGATAACTTTCAACAACACGTACAGTTGCAGGGACTTCTACGATTGTGTTTCCTTGTGGGTCAAGCACTTCAACAACCACATTCTTATCTCCAGTTGTTGTTACATCAATTGGAGTTGTTTGTCCTTCTGGAGTTTTATATCTAAATGTTGATCCTTGTGGATAATCTGTTTTATCAATACTCTTCTCTGGATCTGGTAAAACATCATTATTTTCTTTTACAGGTACAATTTGTGGTACACCTTCAACTACTGTTACTGGAACTTTGACCGTTGTAGTTAATGGTTTATCTTGTCCAGGTACTGTGTATTTAACTAGTACATCAACTTCCGTATCTTTTGTTAAGTCTGGCACTGTTATTGTAGCTGTTTCATCAACAGTAACTCTTGCTCCTTGAGGTAATTTCCCTTTAAATGTTACATCTTCTATTGCTTTTTTAGCTTGAGCAAGTACTTTTTCTTTAGCTTTTTCCTTGTCACTATTTTTAGCAACTAGAATTTCATCAGCTTCTGGTTTTGGTAATACTGTTACTGGAACACTTACTGTTTCTGTCAACTTACCATTGTCATATGTCACTGGTACGTCTACTTTAACGTCTTTTGCTCCTGCTTTACCTGCTGTTTCTGGTAATGTTATTGGTTCACCTTTTGTTCCATCTGTTCCTGGTGTTACAGCTGCTTTTGCTTGCTCTGCTGTTGGTTTTTCGCCTTCAAACACTACAATCTTACTTGGTGTTGAGCTTACTACTGTTACTGGCACTGAAATAGTATCTTTTGCTACTACAGTACCTGTTGCATCTTTATATTGTACTTTTACTGCTACATTACCTTTATCACCATTTGAAGTTGTTGCTGGAACAGCATAATTTTGATTTGGATCTAATTCTACTGTAATTCCTGATGGTAGTGTTAATTTACCTAGTGCAGCTTGTGCTTTTTCTTTTACAGCTGTTGTTAGGTTTTCACCAGTTGTATCTTTTAATGTTGTTACTTTTTCTGGTGTCGCTTTTGGTAACACTGTTACTGGTACTGGTACTGTTTCTGTTCCGTTTGGATATGTTACTGTTGTTGTTGCAGTTACGTCTGTTGCTCCTGCTTTTCCTGTTGTTTCTGGCAAATCAGTTTCAGTTGGTGTTCCTACTGTGCCTCCAGTACCTGGTGTTACGGCATTCTTAACTTTCTCAGCATCTGGTTTTGTTCCTTCTACTGTGTACACTGGTTTTGCTTCTGAACCTAATACGTTAATTGTTACTGGAATTGTCGTATTGTATGTTGTTCCTTCTACTGTATATGTTGCTGGAACATTCACAACACCTTTATTTGTACCTTTTTCATTTGTTAGAGTTTCTGCTACAGCTTCTGTTATATCACCGACTGTCACTGTTGCTCCTGTAGGTAATTTTCCTTTGAAGGCTGCTTCTTCTACTAATGCTGTTGCTTTTGTTTTCGCTACTTCTTTTACTTTATCTACTGTTGAACCTTTTGGTACATCTACTTCACCAGTTGCTTTTGGTAATACTGTTACTGGTACACTTACTGTTTCTGTTAACTTACCATTATCATATGTTACTGGTACGTCCACTTTAACATCTGTTGCTCCTGCTTTACCTGCTGTTTCTGGTAATATTGTTGGTTCACCTTTTGTACCATCTGTTCCAGTTGTTACAGCACCTTTAGCTGCATCAGCTGTTACTTCATCACCTTCGAATACAACGATTTTACTTGGTGTTGAACTTACTACTGTTACTGGTACATTAATTGTATCTTCTGCTACTACTGTACCTGTTGCGTCTTTATATTGTACTTTTACTGGTACATTGCCTTTATCACCATTTGAATCAGTTGTTGGAACAGTATATGTTTGATTTGGAACTAATTCTACTGTAACTCCTGATGGTAATGTTAGTTTACCTAGTGCAGCTTGTGCTTTTTCTTTTACAGCTGTTGTTAGGTTTTCACCAGTTGTATCTTTTAATGTTGTTACTTTTTCTGGTGTTGCTTTTGGTAATACTTCAACTGGGACTTTTACAGTTTCATCTCCTGTTGGATATGTTACTGTTGTTGGTACGGTTATATCAGGTGTTCCTGCTTTTACTGTTGTAGCAGGTAAATCTGTTTCTTTCGGATCGTTTACTGTTCCTTCATTTCCTGGTGTTACTGCATTCTTAACTTTCTCAACACTTGGTTTTGTTCCTTCTAATGTATATATCGTTTTTGTTTCAGAACCTGCTACGTTAATAGTTACTGGAACTGTTGTATTATATGTTTTTCCATCTACTGTATATGTTGCTGGAACATTTACAACACCTTTATTTGTCCCTTTTTCTGCAGTTATTGTCGCTAGTACTTCTTCTGTAATATCTCCTACTGTTACTGTTGCTCCTGTTGGTAATTTTCCTTTGAATCCTGCTTCTTCTACTAATGTTACTGCTTTTGCTTTCGCTACTTCTTTTACTTTATCTACTGAAGCTCCTTTGTGTACTTCTACTTCACCAGTTGCTTTTGGCAATACTGTAACCGGAACTTCTACTGTTTCATTAATATTTGTACCATTTGAATCATGAGTAACCGTTGTTGGAATTTTCAATCCTGCTTCTCCTGCTTTTCCTGTCGTACTAAAGACATCTGCTTCGTTAGGATTGTTTACAACTCCCGCTTTAGTCTCTATTGTAGCAGGAGTGACTGAAGATTTAATTTGATCATTTGTAATATTATCACCTTCAAATACTACTAACTTATCTGTAGTTGATTTAACAACATTTACTTCAATATCTACTGTTGTATCATAAGTTCTTCCATCAGCAGTATAAGTAACAGGAACTTTTACAACACCACGTCCATCAGCAGCTATTTTTGTGATTTCAACTTTATCTTTAGAATTAAGGGTAACATTCGTAATTTGACCTATTTCAGCTGTTGCATTCATATCTCTAAGCAATTGTTGGAAATTAGCTGAATTAACTTCTTCTTGTGCTTTTGCATAAGCAACTTCTTTTAACTGATCATTGTTAGTATTAATTGGAACAGTCACGGTACCTGTTGCTTGTAAGCTATTAATATAGATTATTTTTCCATATTCAAAATCTGGTTTATCAGAATTTGCCAATCCTCCTCGATTGAACTGATTTTCATATGCTGGTTTCAAACCATTAGTTGTATATGAATATAATTTATTTCCCTCTGCATCCGTATCTCCAAACCCACTTGTTACGGTTACTTTAAAATCCGCTGGTCCTATGAAGTTATTTGCAGTAGTAAACACAATACTTGATGAACGAGTAGTTTTTTCTGCTGCAGCCATACGATCTCCAGCAGGTACGTTATAAGTTAAAGTTCCTCCTTTAGAATTATCAGTTGGATCATTTGGAACCCATTTAATAGTATTTGCATAGACATTTCCTAAAAAGTCAGCACCACCATTTTTATTAATAACTCTATCTTCCAATACCACACCCTTTGGTACTTTTATCGTAACTTGAACATTTGATGCGGCATAGTAATTAATATTCATTCCAGCTGTATCTTTAAGCGTAAAGTTAAAACTACCTTTTTGATCTTTTTTGTAGATAGTGTCTGGTGTATATCCATACTCATTATTTTGTCTTCCAGAGCTGACATTTGTTACCACTTCTGCAGCTGGAGCTGTAGCAATACCGATACCACCAATAAGGTATCCATCTCTAAGCGTAACCGTATTCCCCCATCGTGTTTGGTTTTCAGTACCTCCATTTTGTGATCCCGCTTGATCTCCAGCTTCGATTAAAACCTTAATTTTTGTAGTAGTCGCAGGAATATCATATAGACGAGCCATATAATTCCATCCGTTACTTCCCCCAGGACCTTGTTCCGTAGATAAAGGACCATTTTTCCCTTCAACTGGGTTAATAACTTCTCCTGTGAAAGCATCAACAATTTTAAGTTTAACTTTTTCTCCAGTTCCTGTAGTAGAAACATGACCATAAGCACCACCGTGAATCAAGTTAACATTAATTCTTGAATTTCCATTTACATCATATTCCTTTGAAATAGTCGTACCCTTACTACCTAATTCAAGATAATAATCACGATTTTTCACTTCTCCAAATGCATTACTCTTTATCGCATCGATAGTAGGCGTTAAAGTTGGAATAATACCACTACCGTTATTATATGATAGTTGTTGTCCTTCAGTATAGAATCGTTTTAATTCTCCATTATTTGTATATATTTTTGATTTTGGTACTGTTCGAGTACTTGGTGCACCGTCTTTATCTGTAACATTCGTTACATCAAGAGGTTGAACAGCGTTTACTTGCTCACCAACTTCTATTTTCCAACCATTTAGTACACCAGCTTCTGCATCAGCTTTTGTAATAGTTTTTTCTTTCCAGTTATAAGTTGCACTACCAATTCCTGCAGTACGAGCATTAATTTCTCCTTGACCTCTTTGTTGCTTAGCAATCGTTTCTGATTTAGTAACAGCATCCGTAAAAGTTACTTTATCCCCAAAACCTTCTTTCAGACTCTCAAAGACACCGTTTGTTGGGTTATTACCGTACGCTGCGTGGTTTTCACTAACAGGTGCTCCTAAGTCTGCTTTACCAGCCAAATATAAAGCTAATAAATCACGCTCAGATTTAACAGCTTCTGCTTGTTGGCTCATTTTTTGAGCTGAACTTACATCCGCTGCATTTGCAGTTGTAATAACATTTTCTGCTTTTTGTTTAATACCTTTTAAAACATCAATTTTAAATTGATCTTTTTTTTCCGTAGGTAGCGCTTCTTCTTTTGCTATTTCAGCTTGAAGTTTATTAATATTTGCTTGCAACTCTGGAATAGCAGCATCACGAATGCCTTTATATTTTTCTGCTTCTGATGCAGCATTTGCAGCTGTAGTATCCACAGTAGTATCCACAGCTCTAAACCCACTCTCACCTTTTCTAGAAATGGCTTTACCATTTCTTGAATCTTGATTTTTATTTACTTTTTCTTCTGTAGGTTTATCTGCTTCTTTAGCAGTTGCTTTTTTCATGCTTTCTAACACAAAAGCCTTATTTTTAAGCTCAACTGTTACTTTATCGACTTCAGCTTTAGTCGCTACTTCACTTGCTTCTAGTGCTTGTGCTGTTGCTAATTCTGCTTTAGCATCTTCTATTGCTGATGCTGTTTTTTCTGTTACTCCAGCGTTAGCAATCGCCTCTTGAACACGTGCTATAGCCGCGCTTAAATTAGTTTTATTAACTTTTACAGATGTCGTAGTTGAAACTTCTTTATTAGCTGTTACTAAATTATTGTTTTCTGTCTCCGAAGTTGCATTTACAGCTGTATCATTACTTGCTAACGCACTCCCTCCACCTAAAAATGCGAATCCAGCAGCGATTAATACCGACGCTGTTCCTACATTAAATTTTTTAATACCATAATAATTAATTTTCTCTTGTTCCTTCTGAATAATCATTTTTTTATTATTCTTACTAAACATTTTATTCCCTCCTGGTTTACAATATAGCTTCAATAAACTTCTTAAAATAAATACAAAAAAATTTATTTTCTTTATTTTTTTTTTTTTTTCAAAAAAATAATCTTATATTATATATATTAAAATAATACAACACTAATTTTAAAGCTTTTCTATACTTTTGTCAAGTGAGTTGTATCAATTTTAAGTTCATTTTAAGTAATTATAAAAATAATATTAATGATAATAAAATTATATAAAACAATATTGATTTAAAATATAAAAAAAGAGCTTTTTACTCAAATCCTACATACTCCTTAGCAAAAAAGGGAGGACTCAAAAATCGTGATTTCTCAGAAATCGATTTTGTTGAGTCACCCCCCACAGTTTATTAGATATCTAAAGAGCTTTCATAAAGTGAATTTAGATATCAATAAACCACTGCGTCTATGAGTTATCATATACACTTTTTTAAAATTTAGGACTTTTGGGTCAGCCCTCTAATAATTATTTCAAAATTTTACTTTCTAAATAATCGCAATATTTCATCTCTAGATTTTGAATATATAAATTCGGTGCTTTATTTTTTATTTTTCTAGCTTCGGCTATTAAACCTAAAGCTTTCTCATCATCTAAGTTCACAGCATATTCGTATGTCGCTAAAATATTTTTTGTTTGTGGATTTTTTTGTTTAAGCCTTGCTAATAAAGTCTTATCCTTCATAAGTTCTTCTAATAGCTCATCTTCTGGATTCACTAAACTTATTAATTTTACTAACAATGCCATAAGTTCAACTTTGTAAACTGGTAACAAATCATCTCTTTCTACGTATAATTTTCTTGATTCATTATATAAAGCATCAAACTCAAAGAAATATTCTAGTCCATCTAACTTAATAAATTCTAGAGAATCAGTTAGATAATTAGTATTAGTTATTTGTAATGAATTTATTTTCTCTACTATTTCTGGTTTTTCTATTAATAAATTTTTACCAATACTTTGATAATATACGTATTCTAATTGTAAGTATAGAACAAATCTAGTAGTTTCATCTTTACTAGCATGATAGAACGTCATTCCATCGTTGAATCCCATTGGAATCAAGTTTAGAAAAGCTAATGCAAACCCTATTAAGGCGAATAGTAATGTATAATAACTTGGTAAAACCAACCAAAATACAATAGAAAATACTAGATTAAACGTTACTCCACCTAATAAGTATAATTTATACTTAAACTTCCCTTCAACATATTCAGGTGCTCTCATCAGACACTGACCACCTGTTCCTGCTAGTCTTTCAAATCTAATTTTAAGTTTTCCATTTTCATCTTTTATAATTTTGAAATCAAACACTCTAAAACTTATAAATTTGTATCCTGACAGTAATCCAAAAACTAAATGCCCCGCTTCATGAATTATGACTTGTAAAATAAATACTACTACTCCTGCAATTAACAACAATATGATATTTGGAGTATCCACTTTCGAAAGTGAATCTCCTGCAATCTTACCGACAGAATATCCTATTATC
Organism: Gemella sp.; assembly: GCF_057272915.1. Classification (NCBI taxonomy): domain Bacteria; kingdom Bacillati; phylum Bacillota; class Bacilli; order Caryophanales; family Gemellaceae; genus Gemella; species Gemella sp. The sequence continues at coordinate 26,577 of NZ_DBHIUF010000016.1, read as the reverse complement.
GCCCCAACAATCATAATTCCTAATATTTGTAAGAATCCATTAATAATCTTTTTTTTCATAAATTATCCTCCTATTCGTTTTTTTCGTGAATATAATTCATCATTTCGCTAATATTTTTAATATTTTCGTCTACTAAGATATACATCCATTCACCCATAGCTGTTGCAAAAACTGCTGGCACTCTATCAATTAAGCGAAGTTCTTTAGAATATATATTATAAATATCTTCATTAGAATATTTATAAGTATATTTATCACGTCTTGACAAAGCAATACCATTATAGTTATTCTGCACTTTTTTCGGCGAATTACCAACTACAATATCAGCATACATCTCAAATAAATCACATTCATAAGTATGGTTATATAAATCAACTGTATATCCACCCGCAATTCGATTATTATATTCTAACGCAATATAATCGTTATTAGGTAATTTGAAAAATTCGATATGGAAGAACCTTTCCTTCATTCCAAATTCTTTAACAATATTTCTACCATATTCTTTTAGTTTAGGATCAATTTCTTTAGAAATTATATTTCCATAATCTAGGCTATCGTTTAATAAATCTAATGTGGGCTTTGTATAGTAAAAGCTTGTCTCAAATACAACTTCTCCTTTAGAATCAATTAGACCATCATACGTACAAAGGACACCATTGTCCACATAACTCTCAATAAAGTACACAATATCTTGATTCCACTGTTTTTTAAAGTTTTCTACATCTTTTTCTGATAAAAGTTTATAAGTATTATTTGCTCCTACACCATTATCAGGCTTAGCTATAACTGGTAATTTAATATCTTTTATCACATTTTCAAGTTCTATAATTGTTTTTACTGCTTTCCCCTTAGCAACTGGTACTTTAGCTTTTATAAATCGTTCTTTCATTTTCGATTTATACTTTGTAAAATCTAAATTTTTAGGTTTTACTCCCGGTATGTTAAATTGTTCACGTATTATCGAATCCAACGTTAACCAATGTTCATTATTAGACTCAACTCTATCTATAACACCATGTTTATAGATTAAGAATGCTACACCTCTTAATACTTCTTCATAATTTTCTAAATCATTTACTCTGTAATATTCAGTTAAAGTATTTTTTAAATCATTTGAAAGATTATCATAACTTTCACTACCTATTCCTAATACTCTAACTCCTTTTTCGACCAACTTTCTTGCAAAATTTTCCTGTGAAGTTGGAAAATTTGGTGATACTAATAAATAATTCATAATTGCCCCTTCTTTCCTCATTTTATTCATTAGTTTACCATAAACTTCACTAATTTTCCAATAAAAAAATATGAATCATCTTCTTAACGTTCGGAAAATGATTCATATTTCATCTTATTCTTTTACATTCACTGTTAAATTTTGCAAATATGTTTTAAATGATGAGTTAACCTCTTCACTTAATCCTTTAGTAGCATTTAAATCCACTATTATTTCTACTTTTTCATTATAAGTTTGTGTCATAATGATATTACTTAATACACAAATATTTGAAACTAGTCCACAAAACTCTACTTCTTTATAGTCACTGCGTGAGATGAATTTCGCTAGGTCTATGCTTCCGAAGGAAGTTTTATTAAAGACTTTCTTAGCTTGTTTTTCATATCCAGCTACTTTTCCATAGAGATTATGACCTTCGCTATCAATTATACAGTGTTCAATAGGTAAATGTTTACCTTCTCTAGTTGTAAGATAATTAGTATAGTGAGTGTCTTTTGTGAAGATTACATCTTGACCAGCTTTTAAATACTCTTCAATTTTGTTAGCTATTACTTGATCAAGTTGTTCTGCTGTTTCAAATCCTAAAGCACCATCTACAAAGTCCTTTTGATAATCGACTACTACAAGTAATTTTTCAGTCGTATCATGTTTTAACAATACCCTTAGATATAATAAAAATGCCACAAATGCTAAAAATCCTAAGCAACAAAAAATAATATCTGATTTAAATTTCGGATTTGTTCTTTCATCTAACACTACAAACTTAACTAAAACAGCAGCATCTATCAATAACAGAACTAGTAGATATTTCATTCTTTTTCTAAAATATACAGCAAAATCTTTTGCGCCTAATTTTTTATAAATTAAGTAGATAAATAATGCTGCAATACCTAAAATAAATAACATCATTCCATATTTGTGCATTAATTTAAACGCATGAGGAGCACTTGGTCCCAATACATAACCTAGAGTTATAAACACAACCACCCAGAATACTCCACCAATTGTTGAATATATATGGAATTTTTTGGCATCTATACGTGAAATCCCAGAAAAATATCCAAGTATATGTCTAACACCTGGTAAAAAGTACGCTATTACTATTACTATATTACCGAACTTATTGAAAAATTCCGCTGCTTTCATCATTCTATATGGTGTAAGTCCAATATACACACCATATTTATCAACTGCTTTTGTTCCTAAGCGTCTTCCCACTTCATAAGAAAACTGCATTCCTAAAACAGTTCCTAATGCACTTGCAATAATCATACCAATATAACTACCATGACCATTATATGCCATTATACCAGCTACAACCATCATCGTCTCACCTGGCAATGGTAAAGCCGCAAATTCCAAGATAAGCGAAACAAATAATATTATATATACGTGTTCAGCCAATAGTTTAAATAACATTTCCATATATAAACTATTCTCCTTTTTATTTATTTTCTTATAAATTATATCATATTTTATAACCAGTTAAAAGCTAAATAGGTAAATTATATATGATATAAATAATATTGTGAATTATCTTATCATACGTAACTTATAACTAGTTAAAAAATTTTCTTGTTATTTAAAAAAAGCAAAATAAAACTAGAGCTTTACTATCTGTAAAACTCTAGCAACTTATTAATTTTTATTTTCTTTCTTCGATAACTTTTACTAAGTCTTTGATTTGAACGATGTTTTCTGCATCTTCATCAGAAAATTCAAATCCGTATTTTTCTTCAATATCCATTACTACATCAGCAACATCAATTGAATCAGCATCAAGATCTTCATTTAATCTTGATTCTAAAGTAATTTTATCCGCATCAATTTTAATATACTTAGTTATAATTTCTTTTACTTCTTCAAAAATTGCCATTAATTTGTTTCTCCTTTTTCCATCGTTTCTATCATTATACCATAAAGTTTTGTTTTGTGTATTTGTTTTGCTTGTTGAACTGCATAATATAGTGCATTTTCATCAGCTGAACCGTGAATTTTTATACTTGGTTTTTTTATCCCTAATAAGAAGGCTCCACCGTATTCACTATAGTCAAATTTTTTCTTAAATGCTGAGATTCCTTTTTTTACTAATAAAGCAGAAATTTTTGTTATAAAGTTTTCTAAGAAGATACCCTTAATCATTTTTCCTAAAGAACTCGCCACACCCTCTATAGATTTCAATAAAATATTTCCAGCAAATCCATCAGCAATAACTATATCATATTTATGTTCAAGAATTTCTCTTGCTTCTATATTTCCTTTAAAGTTAGTAATATCTTCTTTAAGTAACTTATGAGCCTCTTTATATACTTTATTACCTTTTGATTCTTCAACACCAACATTAAGTAATGCTACCGAAGGTGTTTCTATATTATAGATATATTTCATATATAATTGACCAAGTTTAGCATAATTTACTAAGTCATCTGGTTTAGCTTCTACATTTGCACCTAGATCTGTAAATAAGAACTTATGTTCTGATCTTGTCGGTAATAATGAAGCCAACCCTGGTTTAGAGATACCTTCAATACGTCCTAACATAAATAACGAACTAGCCATAAAAGCACCAGTACTTCCACCAGAAATTGCTACATCGATGACATCATTATTTAAATCAGCCAACATTCTTATCATTGAAGCATCTTTTTTCTTTCTATGAACACGTGCTGCATCATCAGACATCAACACCTCTTCAGTACAAACATTCTTAACAATATTTTCTGTTTTAGTTATTTTGTTTAAGTTTTCTTCAAGCCCATAAACATAAAGTTCTACCTCTTCATCTTTATAGCTATTAACAAAATTAATAATTCTACCAGGCTCATCTACTCCTAGTATATCAATACCTATTTTCATAATATTATGCACTTTCTTCTCCTATTAATTTAGCCTCTACTACAAAACGACTTTCCCATTCACCTGTTTGTGGATTAAAGTTATCGCAAGTGAATAATTTTAATATTTTCGGTTCGTTTTCATGTTGTTCTAAAATTTCAACTTGCGTTGGTACTACATCATAAAGTTTATTTACTTCATATGTACGCAATTTATCTTTTGAAATAATTTGAATTTTAGCACCATTTTTAATTTTTGTTAAGTTATTAAATCTTATTCCTACACCTTGCACACTGTGTCCTGCGATAACAACATTTTGCGCATCTAAATGCGAAGGTTCTTGAGATGTTGCTACTCCATTAATTAAATTGATTTCAGTAACATCTTGGAAAATTGGTTCTTCTATATCTACACTATCAATTTTTAAAATTCCTAACATTGAGTCAGTTAATTTAATTTTTGACTCATTATCCGTAAACATTTTTTGCCACCACGGTATGTCTACTTCACCTTTATTATTTTTATAAGCTGTAATAATCTTATCATTGGCATTTCCTGTTAAATATTCTCTAATTTGATTTTTAAATATTAACACCACCGATGTACATAACAGTACTACGATAAGAATATTCAAAAAAGTATTTTTTAACTTTTTATTCATTGTATCCTCCTATATTATCGTTTCTTCTAAACCAACATACTGCAATAATCTTTCTTTATTATCAGTTACTTCTATTATTTTCACCGCTAATTTTTTCGCTAAGTACATTAAATCAACATCGTTAATTAAATCGGCAACTTTAAAACTTGGTACACCACTTTGCTTTGTACCAAAAAAGTCACCTGGTCCACGTTGTTTTAAGTCGAATTCTGCAATTTTGAAACCATCATTTTCTAAACACATTATATCTATACGTTCACTTTTCGAATCAGTTACTAATATACAATAAGACTGAAACTTACTTCTTCCTACACGACCTCTTAACTGGTGTAGTGTCGCGAGTCCAAAACGGTGAGCATCTACAATAATCATAAATGTAGCATTTGGAACATTTACCCCAACTTCAATTACCGTAGTAGAAATAAGTATATGTATTTCTTTATTTAGAAATCTCTCTACAATTGCATCTTTTTCCTTGTTATTCATTTTACCATGAAGTATTGCAATTTTATAATCATCTGGTAGGTAATTTTTAATATTTTCGTACGTTTCCTCTACATTTTGAAGATCCATCTTCTCGGATTCTTCAATCAATGGACAAACTACATAACCTTGTCTTCCATTATCGAGCTCCATACGAATATTATCTAGCACCTTATAAAAACTCTTATTTGTAGCTTTATATGTCTGAACCTTCTTTCTACCAGCCGGTAGTTCATCTATTGTAGATACTTTAATATCAGTAATCAAAGTAATTGCCAAACTTCTCGGTATTGGAGTTGCAGTCATCATTAGTGAGTTAACAGCTTCCCCTTTGTTACTTAATAATTGACGTTGTTTAACGCCGAAACGATGTTGTTCATCTGTAATTACATATTTTAAATTATTGAATTTTACATCTTCTTGAATTAAAGAATGTGTTCCTATTAACAATTCTATCTCACCAACCTCAAGTAGACTTAAAATAGTATTCCTTTCTTTTTTTGGAGTACTGCTCGTTAGCAACGCCACAGAAATATTCAAATCTTTAAAAAACTCGAAAAATGTTTCAAAATGCTGATTTGCTAATATCTCAGTTGGCGCCATAATCGCTGTCTGATAACCTGCTTTTATCGTTGCATATAACGTTGCTGCTGCTACAGCAGTTTTACCACTACCAACATCCCCCTGCAATAATCTATCCATCTTATAAGGATTATTTAAATCTTCTATTATTTCATCAATAACACGACTTTGAGCTCCTGTTAGCGTAAAAGGTAAACTATTCTTAAAATCATCGATATCTTTGCTGTTTACTCCAACACAATATCTAGTATCTTCTATCCTACTATTGATATTTTGAAGCTGCAGTTTTAACTGATAATTAAACAACTCATGAAATGCAAACATCTTCTTCGCTTTATCAAATTCCTCAGAATTTTTTGGATAATGTAGCGTATATAAAATCTTATCTAATTTCCAAATCCCTTTAAAATTTTCAGGCACTAAATCTAAAATAACATTTTCACCATCTATCATATTAAATGATTCTTCGACAAGTTTTGTAAATTTCTTCTGTGTAATACCTTGTTTTAAGTGATAAAAAACTTCTATACTATCACCTTTAGGCTTTTCATCAACAACATTAAAACTTACGCTTGAAGCAGTTATTGTATTATTTGCAGCATTATAAGTCCCTTTTACAACTACATCCTTACCTTCAACAAGATTTTTTTTCAAATAATGTTGATTAAAAAAGACGATTTTAATACTACCAGAAGTTGTTAATAAAGTAAAAAAAGATCTACTTCTTCGATTTCCATAAAATTGAGTACTTACCCTAGTTTCTACCTTTCCAGTAGTTATAACTTTTTCATTATCCTTAACAGAAGAAGAAAAATCAGTAGAACTAGATACTCTATAAGGAATATTATACAGAACATCACGAATAGTATAAATTTCTAGCTCGTTCAAAGTCTGTAAATATTTCTTTCCAACACCTTTTATAGTTCCTACTGATTTTTCTAAAATATTAATCATTACCGAATAATAAACTCCTATATTTTTCTCCAGTTTTTGTGATTGCAAGACCACCTCTGGCAGTCTCTTTTAATGTTGTGGACATTTCTAATCCTATTTTATACATCGCTTCTAGTACTTCATCCGCAGGTATTCTACTCTTTATACCTGCCAAGGCTAAGTCAGCAGCCATAAGTGCTGTTGATGCACCGGCAGCATTTCTTTTCACGCAAGGAACTTCCACCAATCCTGCTACAGGATCACATACAAGACCAAGCATATTTTTTAAAGCTATAGCAAATGCATGAGCACTCATCTCAGCATCTCCACCCATTGCCTCTACAATAGCTGCCGCAGCCATTGCACTTGCAGAACCTATTTCTGCCTGACAACCACCTTCTGCACCAGAACAAGAAGCATTATTCGCTACTACAAAACCGAAAGCTCCGGCTGTAAATAACATTTTTAATTGCGTTTCTTCATCAATATCGAATTTTTGTTTTAATGCGTGAATACAACCTGGAAGAACTCCAGCCGAACCCGCAGTAGGAGTTGCACAAATTAAACCTAACGAGGCATTCACCTCATTAGTTGCAATTGCTGCTGCAACTCCATTAAGAAAATCGCTACCTGTAATTGACTTACCGCTGTTTATATACTCTTGAAGTCGCTTAGCATCTCCTCCTGTAAGTCCTGTTTTTGAACTCACACCTGCCAAACCTTCTTCAACAGCTTGCATCATTACATTAAGATTTCTTTTCATCAATTTTTCAACTGCAGAACGTGTAACACCATTTAATTCAATTTCTTGTTCAATCATTAATTCTGAAACTGGTTTATTTTCTAATTTTGATTTTCTAACAATCTCTTCTAAACTAGTAAACATCTGGTTTCCTCTACAATCTATCTGCAAATTTTACTTCATTAATATACTCTAGTTCAGTTAATTTTTTAATCTTATCTTCAGTTAATTCTTTTTGTGACTCTACTACTAATAAGTTTATTCCCTCTAAAATAGAGCTAGAATACTTCTCACTTACTTTTAAATCACCGAAGATTTCTTCGATTCTTACTGAAAGATCTTTTTTAGTATCATCTTTAAATTTATAAAATATGAAATAACAAGGAAAATCCCCTGATAAATTTACATCAAACCCTAGAAGTTCGAAAATAACCATTTTTCCGCCTCCTATTGACTTCCCAATAAGATCTAAGTTATGTCTACCTGCTTCAACTTCTATTTTTGCAGTATTGGGATGAATATGCTCAATACCACTTTCTATAAATTCAAATTCCATTCCTGCTAATTTTGCATCTTCCATACTCGTTCTTATACGTTTATCAGAGGTGTTATAACCTAATAATCCACCTATTAATGCTATGTCAGTTCCATGCCCTTTATACGTTTCTTTAAATGAACCATATAATGTTATTTTTACATTTTCTGGTTGTTCACCAAAGATATATCTTGTAAATAGACCAATACGAACTGCTCCTGCTGTATGTGAACTTGATGGACCTACCATTACAGGTCCTATAATATCAAATACACTTCTGTATTTCATATTTACACCTCCAATATTGTAGGTAATATAACAGGTTTCCTTCCTATTTCACTTTCTAAAAATTGCCCTAAAGCTTCTAATATTTGTTGTCTTATATGATAAACACCACATTCTTCATTTTCTAATGCAGCTAATACAGCCTCTTTAATTATTACTTTAGATTGTGCAAATAGTTCAGTAGATTCATTTACATTTACAAATCCACGACTAATTACATCTGGATTGTTCATTAGTTTTTTATTTTTAAAATCAATTGCGACAGATACTACAATAACACCCTCTTCAGAAAGCTCTTTTCTATCTTTAATAACAACGTTTCCGATGTCTCCAATTCCAAGCCCATCAACATAAACATCAGACGCATCAAACTTACCAGCAATTCTTGCACTATCACTAGTTAAAGCTAATACTTCACCATTTTCCATAATAAATGAATTTTCTAATGGAATATCGCACTCAGCTGCTGTTTGAGCATGAATAACTTGCATTCTATACTCACCGTGAATAGGCATGAAATATTTAGGTTTAATAAGTCTGAACATTAATTTTTGTTCTTCTTTCGAACCATGACCTGATGTATGTACATTATTAACACTTGATGTAATAACATTAGCACCAAGTTTTGATAATAAATCAATATTCTTGTTTATAGATAATGTATTTCCTGGAATAGCTGAACTTGCAAAGATTACCGTATCTGTCGGCATAATTGTAATTTTTTTATGTGTTCCATTTGCTATTCTACTTAATGCTGCTAGTTCCTCACCTTGAGTACCTGTACATAAAATAAGTAATTTATTTGGATCCACTTGGTTAAGGTATTTACTATTAACAAACGTTTCTTTAGGTGCTTTAATATATCCTAATTCTGTTCCTATTTTAATAGCTTTTTCCATAGAACGACCAAATACCACTATCTTTCTTCCATGCTCAATACATGCTTCTACTACTTGTTTTACACGATATACGTTCGAAGCAAATGTAGCAAATATAACTCTATGTTTTTCTTTACGTAGTATATTAGAGATAGTTTTCCCTACTTCTTTTTCACTTTGAGTAAACTCTGTTCTTTCTGAGTTTGTTGAATCAGAAAGTAAACATAATACGCCTTGTTCACCAATTGCTGCCATTTTGTGCAGGTTAGAGCCTTGACCAACTGGTGTAAAGTCAAATTTGAAGTCCCCAGTATGAACAATATTCCCTTGAGGAGTATTTACTATTACTCCAAATGAATCAGGAATTGAGTGAGTTGTATTGTGGAATGAAACTTTTAGATACTTATAACTTAACACTGTATCCTCATCAATTACATTCAACTCGGCTCTTGCTAATAAATTATGCTCCTCTAATTTAGATCTTATTAGACCTATAGCTAAAGGTCCACCGTAGATTGGCAAATTCACCTTTCTAAGTAAGAATGGTAATCCACCGATGTGATCTTCGTGACCGTGAGTTATTATTAACGCTTTAATCTTATCCACATTTTTCTCAATATATGAATAATCTGGAATTACATAGTCAATTCCTAGAATATTATCTCCAGGAAACTTAACTCCAGCATCGATAATAACTATCTCATCTCGATATTGGACTGCATAGGTGTTTTTTCCAATTTCCCCTAGACCACCGATGGCAGCTACACCTACCTCATTTTTTTTAATGATCTTATCCATTAACTTTCTCCACTTTGAAGTCTTCAGATTGTTTCTCGAATTCTAAGTATGCTTCACTTAATTCTTGAACAAGCTCCACGTTGTAATTTCTATCATCTAGATACTTTCTTACTGCTGGTACTCCATCAGCTTCAACATATAACACTTGAGTGTTCTCCCTTACTGGAATTTCTTTCAAATTTTCTTGGTAAAATACTTTAAATACTGCCATTAATAATCTCCTATCATTTGTTTTAATATATTTAATGTGTAATCTATTTCATTTTTTGTTGTATTAATATTTATAAATGAAAACTGTATAATGTTTCTTTCTTGTAGATATGAACTCTTGTAATGAATAAAAATATTATTTATTGCAAGTGAAGAACCTACATTAAGTGAACATATACTTTTTGGAAGTTCTACAGTAATTATCACTGGAGAAACTTCTTTATCTTTAAATTTCATAATTGGAAGATTTAATAGTTTTAAGCCTTCCTTCATATATGAATATTTTTCTTTAACCTTTTCGTATCTTTCATCAGTTTTAAAGGCATCCAGCGCTGTATTTAGTGCCTCCATTAAAATAGACGGTTGAGTGAATGGTATTGATGTAAGTTTGTTAGCATAATGTAAATCTAGATATAATGGTGTGTTTTCCAAAGGAACTAACTCACAATTAGAACCGACTATTGCAAGACCTGCAACTGAACAAAATGCTTTACCTGAAGAACAAGCAACATAATCAACATCCTTATAACTATACTTAATAGCCCCTACTGCTGATACAGCATCCACTGCTAATACTAAGTTATTTCCTTTAACAATTCTAGTAATCTCATCTAAATCATTTAGTATTCCAACACTAGTCTCATTATGAACTACATAAACAAAATCATAGTTTCCAGATTTAAGTTTATCAGATAGAATGTCTAAATCAAAACTCTCTCCAAATTCTACAGAATAAGCTTCAATATTAAGACCATGTCGCTTTGTTTCACGAACCAATCTATTACCAAATTCACCATTAGCTAGCACTAATCCATTAAGAAGATTTCTCCCCTTTAATTGAGCCATAATCGCCTCATTTGCTAGTGTTGCTGAACCATGTAATATCGTTGCTTGTTTTACATCTAGAATATCTTCAATCTTAGCTAATGTATCTTTAGTTAAAGTAACAAACTCACTGCTTCGATGCGAGTATAGTTGCTTAGATAATTTCGCAACAACATCTTCAGATAAATCAACCGGACCAGGTAAAAAGTTTATTCTTTGTGCTTGAGACATTCTTTCTAAAACTTTATTCCCAGGTTCTAACTTAAGATACATTGGCATATATTCTGCTTCTTTAGTACCTACATTCTCATGGAATTTAACAAATCCCAGATGGTTATATAGTTTTTCTTGTCGTGTAGTCCCTGAAATAAACACGATATCATAGGCGTTTTGAATTATATAGTTAAATGTTCTTTGAAGTAACTCAGTAAAAACTTTTGTTTTTCTATACTGTTCTTTAATTGAAAGTAATCTAATTTCTACTGGTTTTTTGTAATCTCCTTTATAAAACTTATCAATATCATTCAATTTCAAATCTAACGAAAAAGGTCTTTGATCAGATAACGAAATCATCCCAATAACATCATTTTGTTTTTTTGCTATAATATATATATTTTTATCATGAAATTTATCTTTTAATTTTTTTGTTTCATTTTCTTCATGTTGAGGAATTTCTTCAACAAATGTTTCATAGTTCAACTTGAAAATTTGTTCATATTCTTCCGCTGTATTTGCTATTTTATAAATCATAATTTTTCCCCATAAGTTTATTTGGTTAAATTTTCTCTACACTATATCTTACCATAATTACAACTTTTTTTCAAACTAACATGGCTAAAAACTCAATAAATAAGAAATTTATTGATTAATATTTAATATACATTCAAAATACATTTCAAAAAATAAAGAAGACTCATATTCATAGAGTCTTCTTTATTTATTTGCTTAATATTATTCTTAAAGAATACGTTGATTTTTAAGTGCAGTTACAAAATCAGTTAATTCAAAAATTGCTTTAGCTTCGATAACTTTTTTCAGTTTAGCAGCAACAAAACCTTTAGCTTTTTTACCACCCATAACATCGGCAATACCGTCTTTATGTCCTAATGAACATACAACCCCACGGTTGATGTATTTGAAGTCACCAACTTGTTTTCCACTGATTCTAGCTCCTACGTATGCACCCATTTGGTTAGCGATTTGAGCTGTTGTTGGATATGGTCTTTCTTGACCAGTTTCGATGAATGCTGCACAATCACCAACGATATAAACATCGTCAAGTCCTGGCACTGTTAGTTGTTGTGTAGTAACAAGACGTCCACGTTTAGAAAGTTCTGGGAATGCTTCGTCCATAAGTTTGTTTCCACGAACACCTGCAGTCCATACTAATGTAGACGCAAATAGTTCTTTTCTTTCTCCATCAACTTCAATAGTAAAGCTATCTTTAGTAGCACCTTTAATTCCAGCTCCTAAAATTATTTCAATACCATTATCTTCTAAGTATTTTCTTGCATAATCACTATACTCTTTAGTGAACATTGGTAATAATGTAGGGGCTGCATCTAATCCGTAGATTTTAACTAATTTTTCATCAATTCCATATTTAGAACATAATTCTTTTTTACGGTGAACTAATTCTCCTAAGAATTCCATACCAGCAAGACCTGTACCACCAACGATTACAGAGATGTCTTTCACATCTTTTTCTTCGCTTGTAGCATATTTTCTAAAATTACCTTCTAATGTTTCAGAGATTTTTTCAGCAGCATTAATATCAGCGATTGGCATTGCATTTTCAGCCATACCTTCAATTCCGAATGTTTCAGGTTGGAAACCTAATCCAACTACTAAAACATCGTAATCAAGTTCATGTTTTTTAGTTAATACTAATTTTTTCTCTGTATCAATTTTAATTACTTCGTCTTGAATAAATTCAACACCTGGAGATACTAAATCTTTAACATCGATACAAATATCTCTTGATGCAATGTTCCCTGCTGAAACTTCGTGTAAGTTTACTGTATCATAGTGATAAGAGTTTTTATTTACTAAAGTAACTTTTACCTCTCCAGCCTTAGCAGCTTTTTTTAATCCTTTTAATGTCGTTAGTCCTGCATATCCAGCACCTAAAATTACTACGTTTTTCATAGTATTAATTTCTCCTTTTTGGGTTATTTTGTATTTTATCCACAGCAGCAGCCGTTACCACAGCAGCCACCATCTTCATCATCATAAATTTCAATCATATTTGGATTGTGTAATGTAAATTCACTTCCAAACTCATCTTGAACATAATCAATTTCAAGACCTTTTAAAAGAAGTTCATCTTCTTCATTAACAAGAACTTTTAAATCTCCAAAGTTAAGCACTTTATCTCCTGCTTCTAATTCGTCCTTGATATCAATAGCGTAATGCATTTGAGTACCTTCTAATGCAATAGAAATTTTCAAATAACTATCTCTTTTATCAGCATCAAATAACATTTCTTGGAATTTTCCAACCGCTACATCTGTTATTAAGATTAATTGGTTATCTGTATTAGCCATAAAATGTTTCCCTCTTTATTTTTATTTTCTAGTTATTATTATAACCGTTTTTTTTATAAAATAATAGTATCTTGCTTACTTTTTATAAAATTATTTGTGAAAATTTTATGAATTTTTTCGAGATATAAAATCACATAAAACTTTACTCTATTAATATGCTTAAAAACCATATTTCAACACTACTCTGGTGCACTGACTTTCATTTTAACACTAACATTAAAGTTACATATGTAGTCAATAAAATATAAAATTAAAAAATGCCTTTCATGAAAATTTTATTAAATAAGATCTCCAAATCCACTACTATATTCTCATTTATAACACATAACTTATTACTTACTAATATTAAACTTTAATACAGATTTATAACTATGTATTCATTAGCAGGTAAATCTCCAACATCAGGTCCCGATGAAATTTAGTTTCAGGTTAAATTTCAGTTTATTTTAAGTAAGAATTAACTTTGGAAATTAACAATATATATTTCATTCATACACACTCTATAACGTTTTCTACTTTGGTTGACTTTTTCTAATACGGACAGTATAATATTTCATAGAGAGGTGGTTGTATTTTGAATAAAGAATATTATGAAACTGTTGAAAAAATTAAATTTGAATTAGAAAAAATACGCCCCAAACTTATTATGGATGGCGGGAACATTGAATTTGTTAATTATAAAGATGGTATATTAAAAGTTAGATTCCTTGGTGAATGTGCTCACTGCGAACTGTCCCACATTACTTTAAAATATGCAATAGAGAAAACATTAATAGAAAAAATACCTGAAATAAAAAAAGTCCTACAGGTGAAAATGAGCGTTGTTTAGACGCTTTTTTTATTATACTAAAAAAAGAGTAGACAAAAGTCTACTCTTGATAACGTCCCAGAAGGGATTCGAACCCCTGACCGACGGCTTAGAAGGCCGTTGCTCTATCCTGCTGAGCTACTGAGACATATTTAATAATTACCTCTCTCTGAAGTACTTTAATAGTATATCAATTATTTTATATTATGTCAATACTTTTTTTTAGAGAATTATAAATATTTTTTTAGTAAAATAGTTATTTCAACAATTAACTTATCTCAAATAGTTGTATTAACGTATTATCATAATTCATTACAAAATTAAAAAAGGAAAGCCGAAGTTTATCAAACAGCTTTCCTATAAAGTTTATAAAAATTATCTTCTTAATCCTAGAGCTTTAATTAACTCACGGTATCTTTGGATATCTTTTTTAATTAAGTAGTCTAGTAAGTGACGACGACGGAAAACTTTTTTAAGTAATCCACGACGACCTGCGTGATCTTTTTTGTGAGTGTTTAAGTGCTCAGTTAAAGCATCGATTTCTGCAGTTAATACTGCGATTTGTACTTCTGGAGAACCAGTATCTGATTCGTGAGTACGGTATTGAGCGATAATTTCTTGTTTTCTTTCTTGACTAATTGCTGCCATTGCAATTTCCTCCATATAATTTTATTTTGCGACCTTAATCCTAGTGTAGAACCTGGAGGGTTTCTATACCACGAATAAGGAACATAAGTTATTGTACAACATTTTTTAATATAATTCAAGAGATAACATGTAAAATCAGTACAATAATCAATATTTTAATAATCTTTTTCTTCGCAAGTTTTTTTATCTAGCTTAAGTTGCTCTTTTAAATGATCAAAACTTTCAAATTTTTGTTCTTTTCGTAAAAATTCATAGAAGTAAATTTCGATTTTTTCTCCATATATATCTTCGTCGAAATCTAAAATATGTGTTTCTATAAATTTTTTATTTTTTTCATCTGAAACCGTTGGATTATAACCAATATTTGTAACTGATTTATAAATCTTATTATTAACTTTAATCTTAGTTATATAGACACCATTCGTCTCAGGTAATAGATATTTACCATCCAATTCAAGATTAGCAGTCGGAAAATTAATCGTTCTTCCTAGTTGCCTACCTTTCACTACTAATCCAGTAATAGAGTAAAATCTTCCTGTATATTCTTTATATTTTGAAAATTCACCTTTTCTGACGAATTCTTTTAATAGAGTCGTAGATATTTTCTCGTTATCTATTTTCTCTTTTTCTAGAACAATTACTTCTATTCCCCTATCTTTTATCAATTCTGGTGTTCCTAATCCTTTAAAACCAAATCTATAATCAAATCCACAAAAAACCATTTCTACATTTAATTTTTTTAAGATATTATTTATAAATTCTTCAGCCGATAAATTTTGTAATTTTTCATTAAATTCTAGATAGTACACCTCATTTACACCAAGATTTTTTAACAGTTCATTTTTCTTATTAGTTGGTGTAAGAGATTCCTCGCTAGTTTTCCCAAAATATTCCTTTGGACTTTTATCTAAAGTAATTACTGCAGATATATAACCTTTTTCTGCAGCCTCTACAGCACGCCCTATTATACTTTGATGAGCTTTATGAATACCATCAAAAAATCCTAATGCTGCAACTCTCTTTTTATTTTCTTCCTTAATATCACTAATATCTGAAATATTAAATATTTCCATCTTCATCTACCTACTCTATTATTTTTGGAAATGTCGTTTTTACTGATAATAATTCATCTTCTTTATCTTTTAAATGATAAATTGCAATTGCCTCATTCTCATATGTAAAAACTATTCCATCTGTAAAATCGTAATCTGGGAATTGATTTTTTCTAAACCTCAATCCATTCATTACTTGTTTCGCTCTAAATTTTGGAATTTCTACAAATTGAAACTCCTCAAGAGCATATTCTTTTCTTAAAAGACTTTGTTCTAAACTTCCTTCTTGAACTTTTTGATCAACTTCTGATAACTTCAAGCAGTTTTCCAAAGTTATTTCACCGCTTCTAGTTCTTGTTAACTTACTCATCGTACTAGGTAAATTTAATTTCTCACCGATACTTGTGGCTATAGTTCGAACATACGTTCCTTTCCCACAGCTAATATCAATTGAAAAATAAAACTTATCATCTTTATAATACTCACTGTTTTCTATAAATGAAATATCATAAATGTTAACTTTTCTCGTTGGAATTTCTACATCAAATTGACCTCTTCTAGCGTACTCATAAAGTTTTCTACCATTAACTTTAATTGCAGAATAGATTGGTGGCGTTTGCTCTATTTCTCCAATCATAGATGATAAAATATCTTTTATCTCGTCAATGTTAATATTGCTAACTTTACATTGATCTACTACTTCACCTGTAAGATCTTCAGTCGTAGTCTTAAGACCTAGGCAAACTTCCGCTCTATAGCTTTTCCCTAAATCCATAGCATAATCACTTACTTTTGTAGCTCCACCAAGCAACAGTAATAATACTCCATCAACTTCAGGATCTAGTGTACCCGAGTGCCCAATTCTTTTCATTTGAAGAATTTTTCTTGCTTTAAAAACAACATCGTGACTTGTAATTCCACGTTCCTTGTAAATTGGTAAAATACCTTCAAACATTATTTCTTATCCTCTTTTTTCAAACAATCCGGACACAAACCATAAACTTCGAACTTATGCCCATCAATTTGATAACCTTTCAACTCATCAATTTCTAAATTGTCACATACGTGTACATGAATAATCTTAGCTTTTCCACATCCTAAGCATATATGGTGGTGATGATGGTGATCAGTTTCTAAACATCCGATTTTAAAATATTTTTCACCTTTTATTTCAGTTGTTTCCAAAATCCCTAATTCTTCATAAGTACTTAGATTTCTATAGATTGTATCAAAACTTAGTCCAGGATACATTTTACCAAGAGTTTCAGAGACATATTTTGCATTTATATATCTATCCTCATTTACTAATAGCTCAACCATAGCTTTTCTTTTATCAGTATACTTATATCCTTTTTCTTTTAAAAGTTTCATTATCTTATCAACTTTTTCTTCTGATATTTTCATAGGTAACCTCCTGTACTAACTATTTTTTAAAGTCTACAAACGACTTACTTCTTAACATCGCAATCTCATCTTTATACGGTGCAAGATCTTTCTTTTCACCATACCAAGGTGTTTCTAAAATTTTAGGAATATCAGCAAACTCATCTAAGTGTACAATCCTATTAATCGCATCAAATCCAATACCACCATATCCAATATTTTCATGACGGTCTTTATGCGCACCTAATGTATTCTTACTATCATTAATATGTAGGACTTGAATTCTATCTAATCCTACTATCTTATCAAACTCAGTAAGTACTCCATCTAAATTATTAACTATATCATATCCACCTTCAAAAACGTGACAAGTATCAAAAGTTACTGTTAGTTTTTCATTTAGTGTAACTCCATCAATAATTTGAGCAATTTCATCAAATGTTCTTCCACATTCACTACCTTTTCCTGCCATTACTTCCAGAGCGATATTAGGTTTCATATCTTTTGTTAAAACTTCATTTAATCCTTTAACAATACTTGCTATACCTACATCAGCTCCCGCCTTAACGTGTGATCCTGGGTGTAGAACGATATTTTTAGCACCAATTCTTTCAGTTCTTTCGATTTCTAACCTTAAGAAATCTACCGCAAGTTGATATATTTCAGGTTTTATAGTATTCGCTAAGTTAATAATATAAGGAGCATGTACTACAATATCACTTATATTATTTTCTTTCATTAGCCTATGAGCTTCTTCAATACGTAGTTCATCTATTGGTTTTCTTCTAGTATTTTGAGGAGCCCCTGTATAAATCATAAATGTATCACTATTATAACTAGCCGCTTCTTTTACAGAACCAAGCATCATTTCTTTTCCAGACATTGATACATGTGATCCTATTTTTAAGTTCTTCATTATTTACCTCTGTTTGCTCTATTAGTACGTTTAGCAAATTTTCTTCTTTCTTTTTGTTTAAGTTTATCCATTTTATATTTATATTTTTTCTTATAACCTGGTTTAACTTTTTTAGAAACTTTTACTTTTGATTTTAATTTCTCAGTTAAATTATGATCAGCTACAACTTTCTTTCTACTTTGACGTTTATTTCTGTCTTTAGCTTCAATGAATTCACCATTTCTAATATCTTGGTGATTAAATTCAATTCCACGTTTTTCTAAGTCTTGTAGTTTTTCTTCATCTTTATTGTTGTAAATTGTAATACAGTCTCCGCTTAATCCCGCGCGACCAGTACGACCAGCTCTGTGAATGAAGAAATCTAAATCATTAGGAATATTGAAATTGATTACATGACTCACTCCTTCAATATCGATTCCACGACTCATTAAATCACTTGCAACAACATAAGTGAAATCTAAGTTGTTAATTCTTCTTTGCATTTGTTTACGTTCACGCGGTGTTAAATCTCCGTGTAAAACACCTACATTTAATCCTTTAGAAATAAGATAACTACTTACTTCCTCCACCTCAGTTTTCTTATTAGCGAAGATAAGTGCTAAATATGGATTAATAACTGTTGTTATTTCATGTAATTTTTCTAAACGTGAAGAACTCTTCTCGGGAATTAAAATATATTCAATTTTTCCAAATTTTGCATTATCAACTTCGATATATTGTGCATTTTTTAGATATTTTTTTAAGAAGTGATTCATTTGTGTTGGTATAGTCGCTGAAAATACTAAAAATTGACAATTTTCTGCTGCTCTTTTAGAAATTTTATCAACATCTTCCATGAATCCTAAGTCAATCATCATATCACATTCATCAATAACAAGACTCTCAACTTCTTTAATTGCTAAAGCACTTGCTCTATCTAATTCTAATACGCGTGTTGGTGTACCAATAATAATATGTGGGGCATTAGACACTCTTTCAATATCTCTATTTAAATCTTGTCCACCGATACATAGTGTAATTTTTATATCTTCTTCGCTGAAGCTAGCTATATGTAACGCCATATCATATAATTGTCTAGATAGCTCCCTTGTTGGTGCTAAAATTATACTTTGTGTTTTTTTCTTAGTTACATCTAATTTACTAAAAATTGGTAGTAAGAAAGAATGACTTTTCCCACTTCCTGTTTGTGATTTCGCTACAATATTTTTCCCTTTTAATACTGGTGAGAATACTCTCTCTTGAATTTTTGTAGGATTATCGAATCCTAAATCTACTACTGCCTTATTTACAAATTCATTAAATTTATACTGTTCAAATGACTTTGGTAACATTAAAAATCTCCTCTATAATTTTTATATTTTCATTCAATGGTCTTTTCTTATATAGTCCACAATCTTCTGCGTAAAGCTATTTAAATAATAATCCATGCTTCACGCCATAATAAACCATCTTTTATTATACTATAAATAGGTGGAATTATCTATAAAAAACACCGTAGTGTTACTTGTTATACGTTTTCTTTATCATCTATTAAAATATAACAAAGAAAAGAGGAGTGACTCAAAAACAAGATTTTGTAAAGTCAATCCCTCAAAGTTTATTAGATGTCATTTGTTTTGACGTATTATTTCATCCATTTCTTCTTTATATTTGTATTATAAAGGAATTTACGTTTGGAGGCTAGATACCTTTTTGTTTGGCGCTTACGATATTAATTATATTATTATCTACAAATACGCTTCAAACTCTTCTTCTGTTATCCCTAGCTCCTCACACGCCATCTCTTTTGTTAGTATATTATTATTTACTAATCGAGCCATTGTTTTTATATATTTTCCTCTTTCTTCCTCGCGTCCTCGTTCCATTCCGTATTCTATTCCTTCTTCGCGTGCATAAGCGTACGTCGCCCAGTGGTGGTCTAGTTGTCTTGTTCTTTCATCATACATGTCTTTTTCCTCCTTAGTCCAGTTTCTAACATTTAATAAATCATCAGCCTGGTCTATAACTTCACCAGGTTCGCTTGTATATTGTTTGTTACCGAAAAATTCTAGCCAACGTACTTTATTGTAACTTTCTTTTAGTTCTGGTTTATATTTTTTAAGTTCTAAAAATACGATTTTTAATAACGGCATTTCTTTAGTGTCATTATCTACATACATTTTTAGTTCGGTGTTTCTTGTTTCTTCTTTGATTAAAAATGTACTTATAGGATCATCGCCACCAAAGTAGTTTTTGTCTACTATCGCCGCTACATAAACCGGCGGTAGTTTTTTATAAATTGCTAGTCTTTCTTTTTCGTTTTGTTTTAGTTTTTCGATATTATCATTAACTTGTTTGCATAGGTAAGCCCAGATTCTATTCATAAAGAATACCTGCTTAGCTAATTGCACTTCGATTATAACTTGTGCGTGGTTGTCTAGTTCAACAAGTATATCAACAGCTATGTTAAAATCATCTTCTACATTACTGTTAGCTAGAAAGATTTTATCTCCTCCAATTAGTTTTGCACTTTTTGCCGGTAAGTCGAAGATATCTTTTACAAATTGCAATGCTACCGCCTCATTACAAAATACTTTTTTAACAACCAGATCATAAATTGGTTTGATATTTTTATGTCGCTCTTCCATATTTTTTCTCCCCCTTTTTTTATTAATTATAATTTTTTTTAATTTTTTTCTACCCTATTACTAACTTTATTATACTAGAAAAAAATCATTTTTTCTAATGATATCACTGTTCTACGAGAAGTTCAAACACAAAAAATCCAAGAAATGAATCTTTCGATTCTTCCTTGGATTTCTTGCTCTTCTAGATTATCTAAACAGATAATGTTAAAGGTTTATTTTCGATGATTTAGTGATTTTTACTCTTCATCTTTTTTACGTCTTTTAGCAACTGCTAGTAAGCTTCCTAGTACAGCTAATCCTAGACCAGCTAGTCCTGTATTAGTTTCAGTTGTACCTGTATTTGGTAACATGTTTTTAGAAGTTTTTGAATCTTCTTTAGATTTCTTAACTACTTCTACCGGAACCTCAACAGTTGCATAACTTCCATCAGAAAGCTTAATTGTAACCTTCGCTGATGTAGCACCTAAGGCTGCTGTCGCTGGTTTTTCAATTTTAACAACTTCTAATCCCTCTGGTAAGTTGAGTTTTGATAAGACATCTTGATCAGATATTTGTTTTCCTTGCTCAATAGATACAATTCCTTGTACTAATGATTTAAGAGCTTCTTTTATATCAAGTGTTGGTAAATCAAATACTAATGCATCTTGATCAATTTGGTATAAGAATGGTCTTAAAGCTTTTTCGATTGCCTCGATACTTGTTGCTTTATCAATTGCATCCTTCGCTGCTTTAGCTTCTTCGCGTGCTAATGCTTTCGCCTTAACTTTTTCTTCAGGAGTTAAGTTTGTACTTTCATCAATTTCTTTTTCTTTATTGGCTAATGCCTCTTCCACAGCTTTCTTAGCTTCTCCTTTAGCTCCTACTAGATTGATTTTCGCAATATTTTCTTTTCCATCTTCTAACACTTTATTGATATCTTCTGATGTTGTTGCCTTGTCAATTGCATTTTTCGCTGCTTCTGCTTCTTCTCTTGCTGCTTTTTTAGCGGCTTCTTTTTCTTCTTGAGTTAAATCAGTTCTTGCGTCTATTGCTTTTTCTTTTTCTGCTAAGGCTTCGTCTATTGCTTTTTTAGCTTTATCTTTAAGATTTTCTGGATTAATCTTCGCAATGTTTTCTTTTCCATCTTCTAACACTTTATTGATATCTTCTGATGTTGTTGCCTTATCGATCGCATTTTTCGCTGCTTCTGCTTCTTCTCTTGCCGCTTTTTTCGCTGCTTCTTTTTCTTCTTGAGTTAAATCAGTTCTTGCATCGATTGCTTTTTCTTTCGCTGCTAAGGCTTCGTCTATTGCTTTCTTAGCTGTTTCTTTACCGCTGATTGGATTTATTTTTTTGATATTATCTTTACCAGTTTCAGTTTTTGCTGACACATCATCATGCGTTTTAGCTTTTTCGATTGCTTCGATTGCTTTCTTAGCTTCTTCTGCAACTTTTGCCTTTGCTTTTGCTTTTTCATCATCTGTCAAATCAGTTCTTGCATCGATTGCTTTTTCTTTTGCTGCTTTCGTTGCTTCAATTTCTGCTTTCTCTGCTTCTTTTTCTATTGCTAATTTTCCTGATTCTTTAGCTGATTCAACTTCTTCTGTTGTTGTTGCTTTGTCGATTGCATCAGTTGCTTTCTTAGCTTCTGATGCAATTTTCGCTTTAGCTTCTGCTTTTTGAGCATCTGTTAAATCTGGATTTACTTCAACAGCTTTTGTTTTTTCTGCTAATTCTTTTTCGATTTCTTCTTTTGCTTTATCTTTTCCTACTGGATTTACTTCTGATACAGCTTTTGTTCCTTCAGTTTGTTTCGCATCTACTGCAGCTTGGTCTGTTGCATCATTGATTGCTTTCTTAGCTTCATCTGCTGCTTTTTTAGCGGCTTCTTTTGCTGCTTGTTTTTCTGTATCTGAAAGTTTTTCGTTAGCATCAATCGCTTTTTCTTTTTCTGCTAAGGCTTTTTCAATTGCTGCTATGGCTTTTTCTTTTCCGACTGGATTTACTACTTCTACCGCTCTAGTTCCTGTTGATTTTGCTCCATTAACACCAGCATTATCTGTTGCTGCATCAATTGCTTTTTTAGCTTCATCCGCTGCTTTCGCTGCTTCTTTTTTCGCTGCTTGTTTTTCTGCATCTGAAAGTTTGTCATTAGCTTCGATTTCTTTTTCTTTAGCCACTTTCGCTGCTTCGATCTCTGCTTTCGCTGCTTCTTTTTCTATTCCTAGTTTTCCTGCATCTGTTGCAGTTTTAATATCATCTTCAGTTGTTGCTTTATTGATTGCATCTGTTGCTTTTGTTGCTTCTTCTGCTACTTTTGCTTTTGCCGCTGCTTTTTGTTCTGGGGTTAGATCATTATTAGCCACAATAGCATCTGTTGCTTTCTTAGCTGCATCTTCAACTTCTTTCTTAGCTGCTGATTTATCGATATCTTTAAGAAGTTTTGCTGCTTCTGCTAGTTTAGATTTCAACTTATTGATCTTAGCTTGAACTTTATAAGCTTCTAACTCTCCAGCATTATCTCCTTTAGCTACTAAATCTTTAGCTGCTTGTTTTGCTGCTGCTAACTCATCATTTAGTTTTGCAACTTCATCATTATAAGCTTTGATACTATCATTAGTTTTACCTATTGTATCTGCTAATTTTAGATTTTCTTCAGCATTTGCTAAATCATCTTTTTGATCTTGAGTGATCTTGTCTACTAACCCTGCTTTTGCTTTTTCTAACGCTGCTTTCTTATCGTTTACTTTCGCT